>VGOF01000059.1 GCA_016875975.1 Chloroflexota bacterium
TTCAGCCCTGGTCACAGACCTCCACGAAATAACCAATGTAGCAGGCTTCGAAGGCATCAACTTCGTGGTGAACTGGGCACAGAAGCTGCCATTGGACATGTTTTTCATGGCGCCGTCCTGCGTTCCAGCCACTCACATGGAGACTGCCGGTGCCAAGATGGATGCCAGCGACATCAAGAAAGCCCTCAGGCTGCCTGATTTCCTGGGTCTGGGCGAAATGATGAATTTCCCCGGAGTCATAAACGGCGACAAGCACGTCCTGAGCATCATAAACGCCGCCAAGGGCAAGGTCATCGACGGCCATGCTCCAGGAGTCACCAATAAGCATCTCACTTCCTACATAGCGGCGGGGATTTCCTCCGACCACGAATGCACCGCAACAGAAGAGGGTAGGGAAAAACTAAGAAAAGGCATGTACCTTATGATACGTGAGGGCTCCTCGGCAAAGAACCTGGACGCTCTACTGCCATTGGTCAACGATAAGACCTATAAGCGATGCCTCCTGGTAGTAGATGATAGCAGTTGCTCCGATTTGCTTAATGATGGAGACATCGATGCTGTAGTCAGGAAAGCAATCCAGAAAGGCCTCGACCCCGTACGGGCAATCCAACTAGCCACCATCAACGCCGCCGAGCACTTCAGGCTCTACGACCGGGGCGCTATTTGCCCAGGCTACATCGCCAACCTCATCACCATCACAAACCTACCCAGACTGGAAATTAACATGGTCTTCTACAAGGGACGCCTGGTCGCCAGAGAAGGCAACCCACTGTTCAAACCACCCAGGATATCAGCAACAGAAATGTCTGACACCATCCACGTTAAACCCTTCAATATCAACGCCCTTAGCATTCCTGCAAAAGAAGGAACATTCCCCGTCATTGAAATCGTCCCAGGCCAGATAATCACCAAGAAAAGAGTGGAGAGGGTCAAAATTAAAGACGGCGCCATTGCCCCGGACATAGACGAGGACATCCTCAAACTAGTCGTGGTGGAGAGACACAAGGCCACCGGCAACATCGGCCGCGGCTTGGTCAAAGGCTTCGGCCTCAAACGCGGTGCATTGGCATCATCCATCGCCCACGATTCCCATAATATAGTTGCAGTGGGCACTAATGACCAGGACATCTATAGTGCAATCAAAGAAGTAGAGAAGATGCACGGCGGCCTGGTAGTCTGCAGCGATGGCAAAATCCTGGCATCGCTTCCCCTCCCAGTTGCTGGCCTGCTCTCGCCAGAGCCACTAGAAACAGTGGCTAAAAAGTTCGAAAAGGTGGAGAAGACAGCCGCCGGATTAGGCTGTCTGCCACCAGCACCTTTTGCCCTGCTTTCCTTCATTGCGCTCCCTGTCATCCCAGAGCTAAGATTGACAGACATGGGCATAGTCGACGTGCTGGAATTCAAACTCATCTAAACAACGGAGGTTTCGTATAATGAACAGAACCAGACTTTGTGACCTGCTGGGCATCCAATTTCCCATAATCCAGGGAGGAATGGTCTGGATCGCCAACGTCGAGCTAGCCGCAGCGGTCTCCAATGCCGGCGGCTTGGGCCTCATCAGCCACACTGCAGGACTGGACAAGAGCAGTGACCAGATAGCCAGCTTAAAGCAGCAAATCAAAAAAGCAAGGAGTCTAACTTCTAAGCCCTTCGGTATAAACCTGCCACTACAAATGCCAGGCATCGAAGACCTGATAGATGCGGTCATCAGCGAAAAGGTAGGCATAGTAGTTACGGCTGCCGGAAACCCCGCCACTTTTACCGCCCAACTCAAAGAAGCAGGCATAAAAGTTCTCCACGTTGTAGCTTCCGTAAAACATGCCCAGAGCGCAGAGAAGAAGGGGGTTGACGCAGTTATCGCCGAAGGATACGAAGCCGGAGGACACAACGGCCTGGACGAGCTTACCACCTTCGTTCTTGTCCCGCAGGTAGCAGATGCCGTCAAGGTTCCTGTAGTAGCTGCCGGCGGTATTGCCGATGCCAGGGGAGTAGTAGCAGCGCTGGCACTGGGCGCTGACGGAGTTCAAATGGGCACCCGCTTCGTAGCTACCACCGAATGCATCGCCCACCAGAACTTCAAAGAGGCCATAGTAAAAGCCAGCGATACAGATACCGTCATCACCGGCAGAAGAATAGGGCCTACCAGGATACTAAAGAACCCGGTAGCCGAAAAGCTACTGGAAATGGAGTCCGCTGGAGCCTCGGCAGAGGAGATGGTCGCCTTTATCGGCCTAGAGAGCCGCTCCCGACTGGGCCAGGTAGAAGGCGACCTGATAAACGGCCAGGGACACTGCGGCGCTATTGCTGGAATGATAAAAGAGATTCAGAGCGTCAGCGATGTGATGCAAGGCATCATCCAAAACTACGATGCGGTGGTTAGAAGCCTGAAATAGCAAAGAGCACCAGCGCCCAGGCTAGCAGGCTCTTTTGGCTTTGGTTCGGCTACTTTGCGCCAGTACCCTTATCCCTTCGAGTAAATCCTGGCGCCTGCAGTCTTTTGTAAGATACCAGCTAGCGCCAGCAGCCAATGCGCCACCTACATAATCACCATAAACCGTCAAGAATAAGACCTTCACCCCCGGAAGGCTCTGTTTTATGCGCTTGGTTGCCTCAGTGCCATCCATCACCGGCATCTGGGCATCCATAAGTATCACATCAGGACGCAGTTCCTCTGCCTTGGCCACAGCATCCAGCCCGTCGGTCGCCTGCCCTATTACCTCGATATCAGGCTGTGGCTCAAGAATGCTCTTAAGCCCTTCCCTGACCACTTCATTATCGTCGACCAACAGTACCTTTATCTTTTCCATTATGCCTCCCATAATACGCGGACTCGCCTGCGCTCAAACGCCATAAATCCAACCTGCTGGCATCAAAGCCAACTATTCGTTTATCAGTTTACCTTCCCCAATTCAATTCACAATCAGAACAACGGGTGGTTTTATCATAGAAAAGGGATGACTTTGGGGTCGTACTTTCTGCCGATGCATAAGTCATACTTCAGTATGATTAAAGGCTGATGATGCCCCTCTTCAGCGCCTCAGTCACCGCACCTGTGCGGTCATTCACGCCCAGCTTCTGGAATATGTTGCTGATATGCGTTTTCACCGTGCTCTGAGAGATATGGAGCATAGCGCCGATCTCCTTGTTGGCAGCGCCTTTGGCCATAAGCTGCAACACCTCCATCTCACGCTCAGAAAGCTCATCGCTCGATGGTGCCCTACGGGACAACTCCGTCAAACGGTCCAGCACCTTGGATGCTACTACCGGCTGGATCAGCGATTCGCCAAGGTGAACAGCTCTTATCGCTTTGAACAAATCTTCCCTGGGGGCATCCTTCAGTAGATACGCCCTGGCACCAGCCGCAATTCCCCGAAAGATATAGTCATCATCGCTATAAGTAGTCAATATCACAAATTTCGTATCAGGTTTGGCTTCTCTTATCTGGTTCATAGCCTCCACACCATCCATCTCTGGCATACGCAAATCCATCAGAACCACATCCGGGCTAAGTTCTTTGGCTTTGCTGACTGCCTCTACCCCATTCCCTGCTTCCCCCACCACCACAAAGTCTCGTTCACGCTTCAGCATAGACAGAAGCCCTTCCCTCACATACGGATGATCATCGGCAATAAGTATCTTTATAGGCTCCACGATTGCACCTCCTGTCCAGTAGGCACCACTACCCTGACCAGCGTTCCTTTTCTCTTCGTGCTCTGCAATTCGAAAATGCCACCCAAACCCCTGGCACGCTCTTGCATACTGGTCAGGCCGAACCTGCGCTCTTTCCTGGTGGTTTCGCCGATGGTCTCTGCCTTAAAGCCAACCCCATTATCGCGCACAGTCAACGCCACTGACTGGTCATCGAAACCTAAACTGATCTCCACTGCGGTAGCCCTGGCATGTTTCCTCACATTGGTCAACGCCTCCTGGCAGATACGCAAGAGACCAGCCTCCAAATCTGGCGAAAGGTCGCGCCTTTCTCCTGTTACCGCAAAACGAGCATCAATACCAGTCTCGTGGGAAAACCTGACCACCTCCTGTTTCAACGCATCGGCAAGCCTGACTTTCTCCAGAGCCTGCGGGCGCAAATTCCAAACTGAACGCCGCGCTTCAGCAAGGCTCTTACGTGCCAGACCCGCTGCCTGCGTAATATGCCGCTCCACATCCTTGCTATCATGGCTTAACGACTGTTCCGCTGCCTCTAGCTGGAGAATGATGCCAGTAAAACCCTGAGCCAGGGTATCATGGATTTCTCTCGCCATGCGGTTACGCTCTTCCATCACTGCAATCTGCCGCGTTTCAGCATAAAGACGAGCATTCTCTATGGCCACTGCAAGCTGGTCAGCAATAGTCTGGGCAGTAAACACATCAGCCTCATCAAAGGCATTTATCTCCGTGCTCTCGATATCCAGCACACCCAGAATCTCATTGCCTATCTTCACCGCCACCGCCAGCTCAGCCCTGATATCGCTTAATTCTTTGACCGGCCGATACCTTGGCTCTTCTCCAACATCATTGGCCAACAGCACCTTCCCAGTTTTGGCCACCCAACCCACAACCCCTTCCTCATCGACCTCCAACGGCACGCTCACTGGAATCACCCCCCCCTGTCCACTCACACTCAACGCCTTAAGCGCCAGTTTCCCAGACCCCGGCTCGAACAGAAAGATATTCACATTATGGTAATGGAAAGTCTCACGAAGCATGTTTCCCACGTAGGGTATCAGCTCGTCCAGCTCCACGATGGAGCTGATTCTGCGGCTGACCTCGTTTATGGTGCGAAGTTGCTCAGCGCGCTGCCGCTCCTGCTTAGTTCGCTCCTCCACCTTCTGTTCCAGGTTGCTATAAGACTCCTTCAATGCCCTGGCCATAGCATTGAACTGTTCGGCTAGTTGCTGTAGCTCATCGCCAGTCGCCACCTTGATGCTGTAGCCCAGTTGTCCTTTCCCTATGACTTCTGCGCCTCTGGTGAGTGCCGAAAGCGGCCGTGTGATTGCCCTGGAAAGCAAGAAAATGACCACAGCAGCCAGGAGAATCACGCCAATGCCAACCGCAAAGAATATCAATTGCGCCTTTTCCATCTGCTTCTCGATATACTCGGTAGTAGCCGCCACTGTAGCGGCTATCTCGCGCTCTGCCTCCTCAGCTGGCGCTATGAACTCGTCAGTATAGGCAGCCGCAGCTACTACAAGCTTGGTACCTGGAACGGGGATGCAGTGCATGTACTTCCGCCGTGGGTTTTTCTGCTCATCCTCACCCCAGGTGTAGTAGCCTGAAGCTTCGCCATGGACACTCCGCTCCACAATGCTTAAGAACTGGGCTGGTTCACCAGCTATTTTGTTCAATTTCACGCCAACCATCTTAGGGTCTACATGGAAGACCACCGTCAACATGTCGTCATAGACCATGGTATGGCCTGTTTGCCCCACACTCTGCACAGCAATATCCCTCAACTCCTTATCCTGCTCTAGTCGAGACATGTCCAGACTTGGATGGAATTGCAGATAGATATCCATCTCAGCAGCAATATACAAAGCCTTGCGCTGTATCAATGTCCTTGCCATTCCCTCCAGCGCCGAAAAACTGGTACGCACCACGCTTTCGCCCATGCGAGCAGTGTTATCCCTAGCACGATAGCCCACTTCATAAATGCTACGCGTAGCTATAGCACTGATAACCCCCAGGGAAACAAGCATCAGCGCTAAGAAGGGAATGAGAATCTTGCCCCTCAGCCCAATTGCTATTTCACGCTTGGGCATCTGTAGCCCCCATCTCTCATTGTTCATAAGCCTGCTATCAATCCTCTCAAGCGCCGACCGCCTTGGCTGACCACGTGGGCTGAGTGGCAAAGGTCTCGCCTCTCAACTTCGCCTGCAAAGTGGCCACCATGTCCTTCAATGGCAACCTTATCTGTGCCATACCATCACGCTCACGGATGGTGACTTGCTTATCTTCCAAAGACTGAAAATCGATAGTGACGCAGAACGGTGTGCCTGCCTCATCCTGGCGACGGTACCGCCTGCCTATGCTCTGGGCATCATCATATTGCGCCATGAAATGACGACGTACCTCCGTATATACCTCCCTGGCCAGTGGCACCAGCTTCTCGTTGCGGCTCAATGGCAAGACAGCCACCTTGATAGGAGCCAGGTCACGATGCAAACGCAACACCACCCTGGTCTCGCCTTCAGCAACATCCTCATCATAAGCATCCACCAGAAAGGCCAGCACCGAACGGTCAACACCGGCCGAGGGCTCAATAACATAGGGGACGTACCGTTCATTCGTCTCCTCGTCAAAATAATCCAGTCCTTTCCCGCTGTGCTTGGCATGTTGAGTCAGGTCAAAGTCCCCACGGTTAGCCACGCCCTCCAACTCAGACCAACCCATGGGAAACAGATACTCGATGTCGTAGCAGTCTTTGGCATAGTGAGCCAACTCTTCCTTACCATGCTGACGCAGACGCAGAACCTCCTTTTTAATGCCCAGGTTCAAATACCAGTTGAAACGCTCCTTCACCCAGTAATCAAACCACTCATCGTCCGTCCCCGGCTTGACAAAGTACTCTATCTCCATCTGCTCAAACTCCCTGGTACGAAAGATAAAGTTGCCGGTGGTAATCTCGTTGCGAAAGGATTTGCCTATCTGAGCAATACCAAAAGGCAGCTTCTTGCGCATGGCAGAGCGCACATTTTCAAAATTGACGAAAATGCCCTGCGCTGTCTCTGGCCGCAGATACACTATATTGGCATCATCCTCCACAGGCCCCATAAAAGTCTTGAACATCAAGTTGAACATCTTGGGTTCTGTAAGCTCTCCGCCGCACTCTGCACACTTGTCCCCGCTCAGTTGGTCAGCCCGCCACCTCAGGTGACAGTTCTTACATTCCACCAACGGGTCAGAAAAACCCTCCACGTGTCCGCTAGCCACCCATGCCTGGGGATGCATCAGAATGCTGGCATCTATACCCACCACGTCATCACGCTCCTGCACCACAGCCCGCCACCAGGCATTTCTCACATTTCGCTTCAGTTCCACCCCCAAAGGCCCATAATCCCAGCAACTACTCAACCCTCCATATATCTCACTGCTGGGAAAAATAAAACCCCGCCGCTTACACAGCGAGACGATTTTCTCCATGTCAACTTTACTCTTCTCTTCAGACAATTCGTATCTCCTCGGAATTTCTGAAAGCTTATCAACTTTACCTATTAGTGTCAAAGGCATTAAATTGTGCTCAAATGCTGAACGAACTATCAAAGTGGCTCTCGCTGACGTTGATTCCTAAGATGACTTACTATATAATTGATGTAATACATTATCTGGACGGTAAACCGAAGTGAGAACCGTGCTAAACAAGACAACGATAACCAAAAAGGGGCAAGTGGTCATTCCGGCCGACATAAGAAAGCGACATAATATACGCGCTGGGCAAAAATTTCTGGTCGAGGACATGGAAGACGAGATACGCCTAATACCCATACAAACCATTTCCATAAAGCAAGCCAGCGGATGGTTGAAGACGAAAAGAGGCGCTTCAGAATTATTGCAGGAGATCCGCAGTCTAGACCAAGAACATGAAGCAAGATTCCATCGTATTTGACACCTTCGCCCTGCTCACATTCCTAAAAGGCGAAGACGACTCAACAAAGGTGGGTGGATACCTCCACAAGATACAGGACAAGCAGCTTGCCGGCTACCTCTCAGCAGTGAATCTCTCCGAGCTCTACTACATTACAATGAGAGAAAACGGCTATGAGGATGCGGAGGTTCTAGCAGCAAGCCTGAAAGACTGGGGGCTGCAGATAACAACGGCAGATGAAGAACTGGCTAAGAGAGCAGGGCAGCTAAAAGCACAATATGCCATTCCTCTGGCAGATGCCTTCGCCGCTGCTACCGCACAAGCAGCGCGAACTCGCCTCTTGACTGGCGACCTCGACTTTCAGAAACTAGAGCAAGAGATACAAATAGAATGGATAAGCCGGGGCAGCTCAAAAAAACCTTAAAACTACTAGCCATTACCTCTCTTGTTATTCTGGCAACCATATCCTGCAGGCCTGGCTTGCCACCCGCCACCCCTCCACAGCCTAT
>VGOF01000060.1 GCA_016875975.1 Chloroflexota bacterium
GCAGGGAAGCAGCCGCTATGCTGAGGCAGAGTACTATTATTAGAGCGTAAGAGAGAATTAGCCGTGTGCGCAGACTCATTATGTCCTCTTTCAAATTTAGAGCATCTATTCTGTTATTGTGAGGGATGTCAGCTTGTAGCCAACACCTCGTAGTGTCTCAATGGAGACATTGCTACCTTCCAGCTTGTCACGTAGATGGTTAATGTGAATGTCTACAGTTCGAGTCTCGCCGTAATAGTCGGTTTCCCAGACAATCCCCAGGAGTTGTTCTCTGGTGAGGACGATACCGAAGTTCTGTGCCAGCGCTTTTAGCAGGTCGAATTCCTTGGTGCGCAATTTCACAGGTTTGCCTTCTATGGTTGCCTCTCGACGCGCTGGGTCTATGTGCAGGTTGCCTATTTCTATGACCTCTCCTGGTTTATGCCCAGACTGGTAGCGGCGCAATATAGCTTTGACCCTGGCCACCAGTTCTCGCGGGTTGAAGGGCTTGGTGAGGTAGTCGTCAGCTCCCAACTCCAGCCCAATAATCTTGTCCACATCTTCTTTGCGGGCGGTGAGCATGAGAATGGGGACATCGCTTTTCTTCCGTATCTCACGGCAGACGTCGAAGCCGTCGATGTCGGGCAACATCAGGTCGAGGACGATGAGGGAAGGCTTGGAGATGGTTATCCTGGCTAGGGCATCCTTTCCGCAGCCTACGCCATCTACGCGGTGCCCTTCTTTTTCCAGGTAGAGCTTTGCCAGTTCCAGGATATTAGGCTCGTCATCAACTACCAGGATAGTCGTCATATTGTGCCCCTGTCTTCCGGACGCTTGATTCATTATAACTTAAAGGTTCTCTGTATGCTTTCTATGTGAAAGTGGCAAGCCAGGCATGTCCAGCTTGCCACTTTAGCTGTCCCAGTCCCCCGGGACCTACGGCAGCATTGGTAGCTTTGGAATGTCAGGTCGTGACTGTATCCAGGCTTTGTAAGCGTTTGCCTGTTGCTGGGTGAGCACACCTTGTCCTACCAACTCTTGTAGCCTGGTATCAAGGGCTTGTCCTCTCATTTCGCTTTGTGCCTGTTCGAAGGCATCTACCAGCTTCTGCTTGTCGATACCCAAAATGCTGGCTACGCGAGTCATCAGGGCATCACGGTTTTCCTTGGCTTTCTGTACTTGGAACTGGCGGACTTTGAGCAGGGTTCCAGGTGTGTCCTGAGGTCTTGACTTGATCCACGACTGAAACTGGCTGGCCTGTTCCTGAGTGATCATGCCGTCTTCCAGTAGCTTTTTCATGTTCCTGGGGCCGACCTTGGGCAGGTCAGGCCTGGACTCGAACCAGGATTTGTATGTGTCAGCCTGTTCCTGGGTTAATATGCCCTCCTCGACCAGTCTTTCGTCTTTGGAAGGCTGTATTTCGGGAATGTCTGGTCTCGATTCTTGCCAAGCCTTCAGGGCGTTTGCCTGTGCCTGGGTTATCTTTCCATCTTCGATGAGCTTCTTGATTTGTTTTGGGCCAACCGCAGGGACGTCAGGCCTGGATTCCAGCCATGCCTTGAGCTGGTTTGCCTGTTGCTGGGTGAGGGTGCCAGCGGTTATCAGCTCGCCAAGCCTTTGGTCGAAAGCTTCTTCAAGTTGCTCCTGCTGAGCCTGTTTGAAGGCGTTTCCCAGCTTTTGCTGGTCTATGTCCAATATGTCAGCGACTCTTGCCAACAAAGCTGCTCGCCTCTCAGGGACCTGGTCTCCTGGCTGGGCGAGTGCTATCCCAGTGGTACCGATTATTAGGATGATGGCTAGTAATGGTGCGATAGCGAACTTGAATATTTTGCGCATTTGATTACCTCCATTTGGTTGTCACTGATATTGTTCTATGGGCCAACGGTCAGGAATTTGCCGAAGTTGTTGTTTTCCCACTGGCCTGGTTTGCCATTGATGGTGTAGGCCCCATGGCCCCAGAGCATGGCTTTGCCGCGTCCCTTGGCTTGCAGGTCGACATTCACGCCGGCGATTATGACGCGCATACTACTCCCTTTGATATGGGCGTTGCCATGCACACCTGAGTACTGAACCCATCCGTCGGCAAACCGCTTCATGGAGCCGTAGCCGGTCACCTCGATTTTGGCATCGCCGTTGAGGTCCTTTACCCACAGTACACCATTGCCGCTAAGGTCTATGATGCCTTTCCCTGACAATGCGGCTATCCCATCCCCTTGTGCGCTGAGTTTGCCGATGCCTGCCACTTTGGCATCGGCTTCAGCACCGGCGTCGCCAGCTAGCACTGCTGGGGCGAAGCCGAGGCTGACTACCACTAGCATCGTGGCTAGCAGTAGGCTAAGCGTTCTCTTCATTTTGCACCTCCTTTTTGGCTGGAAGTTTGGAAAGCTTGACTCCAACTTCGGAGCCTAGCATTCAGTATAGGAGGCAATTGTTGTCTTGATTTTGTCTGTCTGTAAAATCTTTGTAAAAAGTTTGCCGGAACTGGCTAGCGTGGGGGTGGCTTCTGCGAATTAGCAAAGGGTTGGGCTATTTTCTGATGTTGAAGGCATAGGAGCAGGCGGCGACCATACCGGCTGCGAAGGCGAGCAGTATCAGGATTTCGAACTGCATCGGTATTATCAAGTTTTCGCCGAAGGTTGCCCAGCGCAGTGCGTCTACGCCGTAGGTCAAGGGGTTGGCATAACTAAAGGTCTTGAGCCAGCCTGGGGCGGAGGTTAAGGGGAAAAGGGCACCGCTGGTGAAGAACAAAGGCATTATCACTAAACTCATGATGAAATTGAAACCTTCCATGCTGGTGATGAGTGAGGCGATGAGCAATCCGATGCACACCAGGCCGATGGCTATTATGAGCATCACTGGGAGAAGTATTACTGCAGACAAGGGCGACAGGTGAACTCCTACCAGGAAGGAAAGCGGCAGCAGTATGGCACCTTGAATCAGTGCGCTGGTGCCGCTGCCCAGTGCCTTGCCGATGACGATGGACGTGCGTGAGACCGGCGCTACCAGTATCTCTTTGAGAAAGCCGAATTCCCTGTCCCAGATGACCGAGACACCTGACCACACTGAGGAAAACAGCAGGGTCATGCCCACTATACCTGGGAACATGAAAGTCTGGTAGTTCTCCACGTTGCCTATCTGCATACCGCGCATACCCCCGCCGAAGACCAGGAGCCAGAGCAGAGGCATTATCAGGGCAGAGATAATCCTCGATTTCTCGCGCCAGTACCTGAGGATTTCCAGGTGCCATAACCCGTATATCTTCTTAAGCTCGCTCATCTGCGGGACATCAGCCTCATGTGCATTTTCAGAGATGATTCAGGCTCGTCTGCCCTTATTTCCCTACCGGTGTAATGCAGGAAGACATCGTTCAGAGTGGGCCGGTGTACCGATACTGAGTTCACCTGAACGCCGATTTCCGTGGCTATTTTGATTAGCCGTGGGACGAGCTTTTCGGCATCGGGAACGGTGAGCCTGAGATTGCCATCGCTGGCCTCTATCCTGGGTGCGATTTTCAATGCGGTCAACTTGTCGGCCAGCTTCTCTGGTTGGGTAGAGCTAATTGATATGACATCGCCTTTGAGGGTGCTTTTGAGATTGGTTGGGGTGTCGATGACCTTGATCTTGCCGTAGTCGATGATGGCTATGCGGGCGCATAAGCGTTCAGCCTCCTCCATGTAATGGGTGGTGAGCACGATTGTTATTTGCGCTTCCCTGGCCAGGTTCTCGATGTATGCCCACATGTGTTCTCTGGTCTGGGGGTCGAGGCCCAGTGTAGGTTCATCCAGGAAGAGCACCTTGGGGCTGTGAAGCAGGCCTCTGGCAAGTTCCAGGCGCCTCCGCATACCGCCGGAGTATAATTTCATGCGGTCATCTGCCCTGTCTTCCAGCCCGACTAGCTCAAGGACTTCTGCCACGCGTTTCCTGGTCAGGGCCGAAGGCATATCATAGAGGCAGGCGTGAAGTTGGAGGTTCTCCTTGCCGGTGAGGCGGCTGTCTATGCTGGGGTCCTGGAAGACAATGCCGATGCTTTTTCTGACCGCCGCCGGCTGTTTCAATATGTCGAAACCATTTACCGAGGCGGTGCCTGACGTGGGGTTGACGATGGTGCAGAGCATGGATAAGGCTGTGGTCTTGCCAGCTCCGTTGGGGCCCAGTAAACCGAACACCTCGCCATAGCCGATGTCAAGGTTCAGGTGGTCAACAGCAACCAGTCCGTTGTATTTCTTGGTCAGCTCTATGGTTTTAATGGCGAACTGCGTTTTCATGTGCTGTAAGTTGTCTCTGGATATGCTCGAGGCAACCGGCGCTAATTCTATCTCATTTTTTGCTGCGAGGCATTATGGGGTTAAGGGAGATGGTTTGTAGCGTTGTGTTTGGGGCAATGTTCTAAAGGCTAGTCGATTCCAGGAATGGGGAAGCGGCTACACAGAGTAGCTACTTCCTTTTTAACTTCTGCCTGGACTTTCTTGTCGCCCAGATGTGACAGCACCTTCTTAATCAGGGATGCTACCTGTTTTATCTCTTCTTTGCCTAAGCCCCTGGTGGTTACTGCGGGCGTACCCAGGCGGATGCCGCTGGCAGTTTGTGGGGGACGGGTGTCGAAGGGTATGGCATTCCTGTTTACCAGTATTCCGGTGGCTTCCAAGGCTTCCTGGGCTTCCCTTCCGGTTATCCCTTTGGGGGTCAGGTCAATCAGGACGATGTGGTTGTCGGTACCGCCAGAGACCAGGCGCAAGCCGTCTTTCTGCAGCTCGTCAGCTAGTACCGATGCGTTCTCCAGAACCGCTTTCTGGTACTTGGCAAACTCTGGCTGGAGAGCCTCGAAAAAGGCGACCGCCTTGGCAGCTATAGCATGCATCAAAGGCCCCCCCTGCATTGTGGGGAACACGGCGGCGTCGATTTGCCCTGCCAGCTCGTTGCCACAGAGGATGAATCCGCTTCGTGGGCCACGTAGGGTCTTATGGGTTGAAGAAGTGACAAAGTGGGCATGGGGGACAGGTGAGGGGTGGAGATTAGTAGCTACCAGCCCTGCCAGGTGTGCCATGTCTGCAATGAGCATAGCGCCGGCGGCATCAGCGATTTGGCGGAAGCGCTTGAAGTCCACAATCCTGGGGTAAGCGCTGGCACCAGCGATAATCATCTTGGGTTTGTGTTTCCTGGCCAGTTTTTCTATTTCGTCATAGTCCAGTCTTTCTGTCTCACGGTCAACTCCGTAGGAGACGAACCTGTACCATTTCCCCGAGAAGTTGGCCGGAGCGCCGTGGGTTAGATGCCCGCCGTGGCTCAGTGTCATCCCCATTACTTTGTCGCCTGGCTCCAACAGGGCAAAGTAGACAGCCATGTTAGCCTGGCTGCCGCTGTGGGGCTGAACATTGGCATGCTCGGCCTTGAACAGCTTCTTTGCTCTTTCGATAGCCAGCGTCTCGACGGCATCGATGTTTGGGCAGCCGGCATAATAGCGGCGACCGGGGTAGCCTTCGGCATACTTATTGGTCAGGACAGAGCCTTGTGCCTGGAGTACCGCCTTGCTGGCGTAGTTCTCAGCGGCAATGAGGTTGATGGTTTGTTTCTGGTGCTTTGCCTCTTGCTCGATGATGCGAGAGATTTCCATATCTTGGGGGGATTTGTAACTCAATTTCTGATACTCCGAAGTATCCGTAGCATAATACCACCTGGCTAGATTCAGGTCAACAAGATTGCCAAAAGAGTGGGGGACATATTATACTTCTGAGTTGTTGATTCCGAGGAGGAAGCTAGCGTGAAATCATGTTTTCGTAAGTTCAGGTTCTCCGTGGTGTTAGCAGTTTTGAGCGTGTTGCTGGTGGCTGGCATCGCCTGCTTACCCACGGCTGGTGTGCAGGGTGGCCAGGGGCCAGTAATCTCCAGTCTTGTGGCGGAGCATCCCCAGATATATCCGGTGAGTTACACCAACATTATTTGTACTGCCCTGGACCCCAGCGGCGGCGAATTAAGCTATAAATGGTCCAGCACCGGCGGGACTTTGATAGGAGAGGGGGCCAAGGTCAGGTGGGAGGCGCCCAGCAGCTATGGCGATTACCATATTATGGTCGCCGTCCAGGATTCCGCAGGCCGCAGGACTGAGGGGACAGTAACTGTGACTGTGGTGGTGAAGCCTGAGGAAGCTTGTTGCGGGCGGGGGCGCTGAAAACAACTATGGTTCGAGCATCAGGAGACCAGGGGTGAAAAGGGTGGTATTCAGGACTGTTGTTGTAGCTTTGTTCTTGGTTTTGATTGTGGTCGTTGGTGGTTGTGCTAAGCCGCAGGAGACGGGGGGAGAGCTGAAGATACTAAGCCATCGCCTGACGGCCCACGGATTTGCTGGTGGGATGCCTCAAAGCACAGCCACGGTTACCGGCAGGGCTCAGAACGTGGGTGCTGTCACTATCAACTATGCACGGATAGCGGTGAATTACTACGACAAAGACGGCAGGTTCCTGGCTACAGCCTCAGCCATAATGCAGAATCTGGCGCCGGGGCAAGTCTGGGATTTCACTGTCCTGTTTCAGGGGCCCGATGCCTGGAAGGCCGTGAAGTATGATATCGCTGCCAGCACCAAGTAGCAGGCAATTGCACAATAGCCAGCCAGTGATGTCCGAACCTGGCAGAAGTTATTGCGACTGTAATATGAAAGTATTATACTTACCCTGTAGTTCTGGTAGGACTATGAATTGGAGAGGAGGATAATTCAAATGCGTATTCTCAGACTTAGCAGCAGTACATTTCTTGTAGTGTTGGCAGTGTTGGCATTGTTGCTCGGGGCATGTGGCCCCAAGGCGGCTCCACCGCCACCACCGACACCTGTGCCTGGTGGCAATCAGCCGCCAGTGATATCGAGCCTGCAAGCAGCGCAAATGCAGCTTTACCCATCCGGGAATACCGAGATACAGTGCATTGCTGCTGATGCAGACGGTGACCAGTTGGACTTCAAGTGGGCGGCTACAGGCGGCGAATTTAGCGGTTACGGCCCTATCGTGATTTGGAAGGCACCGCCTGCTTATGGGACATATACGGTAACTGTTACAGTAAGCGATAAGAAGGGCGGTACAGCGCAATCCAGCCTGACTATGACGGTAGGCGCTAACCAGTCCCCTGTTATTTCCAGCCTGGTAGCCAATCCCACATCGATATTGCTTGGCGCCAGCACTACACTTACCTGCGTGGCTACCGACCCTGATGGCGATGTGGTGCGGTATAGCTGGACGGCCAGCGAGGGGACTATAAGTGGGGTGGGCAACAAAGTTACCTGGATTGCACCTAACAAAGGCGGCAATTTCAGTGTCACCGTTATAGTAAGCGATGGCAAGGGCGGTGAAACCAGGGGCAATGTGATGATTCCTGTGTCTGCCGCTACGAAGACAGTCACGTTTAATATCGTAAAAGAGGAATCGGGCACTGTAGATTCCGAGGGTGATAAAGATAACTCCAGGTATATGGCTGGTGACGATGCTAAGAATGTGGGCTATTGTGCCTTCTGGAGCTATGACATCTGGAGTCTGCAGGGAGCCAATATCATGGATGCCAAGCTGAAGTTCACCCTCAAAAGTGTGGCAGGCGACCCGTTCTCACAGACAACAGGGCTAAAAGGATTGCGTTTTTGGGCGGTGAAGTATGGTGATAAACTGCCCAAGTTCCAGTATACCGGGACGAAGTTAGACCGTGGAGGTGTGATACAGATGCAACCTCCGACTATAATCGACGTAACTCCGGAGATAGCTCAACTGGCTAAGGCAGCAGCCACCAGGTTCCAGGTGGAAGCGTTGTTCATGAGCGCTACCAACGGTAATAGCGTTGCTGAATTCATCGAGTGGACGGACGTGGAACTGGAAGTTACTTATTCGCCGAAATAACGCAGCGCTACCCGTAAGTGACAAAAACTGAAAAGAGAGGGCGGCAAGAGCCGCCCTCTCTTTTTTGCTCTAGGGGTGCAATGTGGATTCAAAAGCCTTTGACTAACCATTGCTGCGGTGGTAATATTAGGAGTTAGCAGTCTAAGGCGGAGAGTGCTAAAAATGGCTAAGAGCCTGACGAAACGGAGAGAGGCGTTACTGCGGATAATTGTCGGGG
>VGOF01000061.1 GCA_016875975.1 Chloroflexota bacterium
AAGGCCACCATTACCTTCACCAGCACCGGGCGCACGCTGGGCGGTGACTGTTACCTGTGGCTGGGTCAATGGGTAACCGAACCAACCGAGACCAACTTTCAGTTAGCCAAGGTCAGCGCCCCGCACAATTCCTACGAGGTGATGATCGATTTCACCGTGCCGGAGGTTCCCTACAAGGTAGGGAACTATACGCTCACACTATACAATACTAAGGTAAATGCGGAAGGGGCCGCCGCCAGCTTCAACTTCAAAATATTGCCCAGCTTACAGGTCAGCCCAAAACAAGTGGCCCCAGGCGACCAGGTTAACCTCAAGGGTACGGGTTTCACCGCCAACCAGGAAATCCTGCTGACCTTCGACGGCAAAGACACCAAGCAGACGCTCAAGACCAACGGACTGGGCAGCTTCACCACCACCTTTGACGTGGGCAATATCATGAGCGGCAGGCACGAGTTCAAAGCAAGTGTGCCGGACACCTTCGGAGTTGAATCAATCGCCAGCATCACCGTGGGGCCGGTGATAACCCTGCAGCCCAATACGCTGACGGTGGGAGAAGAGGTCACCGTTGCTGGCCGCGGCTTTGCCGCCAGCAGCGCCATATCCATTATCTATGACGATAACGTTATCACCAGTTCTCCCACCACGGACACCACCGGCAGCTTCAGCTATGCTTTCAAGGTGCCACAAAGCTCAAAGGCAGAACATACCCTGATAGTCACGGACAAGGCAGGCAACAAGGCCACCTACGGTACGGCCATGGAAAGCAATCCACCCCCAGCACCCAACCCCATTCAGCCCCGCAGCGATAGATTCGGCTGGATGGGCTCAAAGGTGGTTAAATTCGAATGGACCGAGGTCAGCGATGAGAGCGGTGTAATCTACACGCTGGAGATAGCCAAAGACCTCAACTTCTTCCCCCTGGAGCCAGGAATGCGCAAGACCGGCTTGACTAAGGCCGTCTGCCTGGTCAGCATGCCTCCAGGGACTTACTACTGGCGGGTCAAAGCCATTGACGGCGCTGGCAACGAAAGCCCCTGGACGCTTTCCCCCTACCCCTTCAAAGTGGGCTTCCTGTCCTTACCCTACCTTATCATCGGCGGCCTGCTCCTGGTGCTCATATTAGTACTAATCGTACGCTCCGCCTTCAGGCGCATCAGCGAATATACGTAGAAGTTCAAGTTACCCTTATTTGTCATTGCGATGAGCCCCGAGCGGCGAGCGACAAGTCCCGAGCGGCGGGAATGGGGGTGGGTTTCGCTATGCTGCACCCACCCTATTGATGCTGGTGACTCGTGACTGTCGACTGTTGACTAGCGATTAGCTACTATCAACTATCGATTGCCGCCTGGTCACTGCCTTTGTCCTGGTCTTACTCCTATTGTTTCTCGCTGGCCCCGCAAACTCCCTCAGCTTCTTGGCCATTTCCTTCAGCCTCTTATCCACCAGGTAATTGATGCTGCCCCGGGGGTAGGCACCATCCTTCTTTTTCTTACCCGCAGGCAAACCAGTGAGAACCTCAATACCTTCGTCAACCGTGCGCACCGCGTAGATATTGAACTTGCCCTGGCGCACAGCATTCACCACCTCCTGTCTCAGCATCAGGTTCTTCACGTTCAGAGCAGGAATCAGTACCCCCTGGTCACCCGTCAATCCCTTGGCCTTACACACCTGGTAGAAGCCCTCTATCTTCTGGTTGGCACCGCCGATGGGTTGTATCTCTCCCTTTTGGTTCACCGAGCCGGTGACTGCGATATTCTGCTTCAAGGGGACACTTGATAAACTGGAAAGCAGCGCATACAACTCCGTTGACGAAGCGCTGTCGCCTTCAACACCTTCGTAACTCTGCTCGAAACAAAGACTGGCTGACAGCGAAAGAGGAGCGTCCTGGGCATACTTCCATCCCATGTAGCCGCCGAGGATGAGAACGCCCTTGTCATGTATCCTGCCACTGAGCTGCGATTCTCTCTCTATGTTTATCACGCCACCTCTGCCTAAGAAAGTCTTGCAGGTAATCCGCGATGGCTTGCCAAAAGCCACATCGCCCAGACTGTAAATGCTCAGACCGTTCACCTGGCCCACCTCGGCACCTGCCACATCCACCATGATGAAGCCGCGCTCTATCATCTCCCTGATGCGCTCATCAGGCAGGTTGTGCCTGAAGAACCGCTCCTCCACCGCCTTCTCCACGTGTCGTGCCAACACCAGCTCTACCCCATCCTTGCCTGCCCAGTATTCAGCCTCCTGCACCACCTCCCTGATGAGGGCAAACCTTGAGGTCAATTTCTCCTGGTCGGCCACCAGCCGCGAAGCATACTCCATTACCTCGGCCACCGCCGTCTTATCGAAATGCCTCATCCCGCTCTTCTCGCAGCAGCCTGAGATAAAGCAAGCATAGTGCATCATGTTCTCTTTGCTTCGGTCTATTTCATAGTCGAAATCGGCCTTCACCTTGAATATCTCCCAGAAGTCCTCATCATACATAGCCAGGTACTGATACAACCAGGCATCGCCGATGAGCAACACCTTGACATCTATGGGCATGGGCTGTGGCCTCAGCCCCTGGAACATGACCAGGCCATACTGCTCGAAGGGGTCTTCGATACGTGCCTCCTTGGTCTTGATAGTCCGCTTCAAAGCCGGCCAGACACCTGGATTGCTCAACACATCAATGGCGCTGAGCAACAGGTAGCCGCCGTTAGCCAGTTGGAATGCGCCTGGCTTCAGCATGGTATGGTCGCTGAGGTACCCGCCGAAGAGGAAGCGCCGCTCGGTCTTGCCGAAAATATTGGCATAGTTGGGATTAGGCTCCACGATAACCGGCGGGCCGCTGGTCTCGCTGTTGTCCACGAAAACATTCACCGAGAAGGGAAGAAACGGGTCACGGCCTCGCATCAGTTGGCTGGCAGGAATACCCATCACCATTTGCTCACGTTCTTCCTTCTCCTTGAACATGTCCAGATTATTCAGGGTGTAGGACCTCAGGTCTGAAAGGTACTTCTGCGTCTGCTCCGAATCAGCATATTCCTTCATCAGGTCCTCGAACAGGCGTGAAACGGTGAAATTGGCCACCGCCTTATCGGCTTCCTGCACCTTCTGAGCCGTCTTTCTCTCTATATCCCGCGCTTCTTCAAAAGTATCCTGGAGTCTCTTCAGTAGCTCACCTCGCCTGGACTCTACCTCCTTCCGCACCGCTTCTTCTAGCGCCATGTAATCTTCCTGGGACAACGGTTTTCCGTCCTGCAACGGTATCAAAGCTGGTCCCACAGGTGTCATTTGAAAAACGAAACCTTGGCGCTGTGCCTCTTCGCTTATCTGCTCAAAGAGCTTCTGCTGCTGGGACTGTCCCCCCTCCACCGTCTTCTCTTTCTGTGACTTATACTCCTCGCTGGAGAATGCCTTGGCCAGCTCCTCTTTCAGTCGCTGAAGCAGGTCGGCGATGTGCCCACGCAGCACCTTGCCCCTCCCCTGCGGCAGGCTCAAAATCTGGGGACGGTCGGGGTCGGCGAAGCAATACAGATAGCACCAGTCCCGCGGTGGCTTGAGCTGTTGCGAGGCTTCTCTTTCCTTGAGTAGCTTCTTAATATGTTTCTGAACGGCGGATGTCTTACCCGTTCCGGTAAGACCTGCCACATATATGTTGTAGCCCTCGTGGCTCATAGAGAGACCGAAGTCAATGGCGCGTATCGCCCTGTCCTGGCCGATGAATTCCTGTAGTGGAGCCAGGTCCCTGGTACAGTCGAAATCGAACAAGGAAGGGTCGCACTGCCAGCGCAACTGGTCTGCGGATAGCTTGTATTTCTTAACGTCCACGGTTCTCATCTCCTGAATAGATGTCTTATTTTCCAAACCAGTTTATCACTAGGCCACAGATAATGGAATATGGTTGAGTGTCTATGGTACCACGCGTTAGTAAGTTTGGATGAAAATCTCGGTATAGGGTATATTACTACTGCTTATAAACCAAGTTCGGAGAAATTCGGGCCTGATTTCAGGACGAGGAGTTGAGAAGATGGCGCAATGTCTGGTATGTGGCGGTGAGAAAAAACCCGGCACTACTATCTATAGCGTTGACTTAGGCGACGGAGTAGTAGTGATGAGGTCTGTGCCAGCACAGATTTGTTCCCAATGTGGTGAAGAGTGGATAGAAAACACAACAGCTCGAACACTTGAAAAATCGTGGAACATGCCCAAAAGACACCACCAAGTAGGAGTCCTTGCCTTCAGTTAGCTCTTTCCCACTGCATCCCCAACCACCCAACGAAGCCACAGGTGGCAAGACACCACGACAGGGTCAAAAGCTAAAGGCTAAAAGTGGAAAACTCGCAGTGGCAGGAGGAGAAGAAACGTGCAAGACTAAATTCGATGCACGGCTGGAGGTCGCGTAATAATGCCGTACATGTATATCCTTGAATGCGCAGACGGCACGTATTATACCGGCAGTACTGTAGACCTTGAAAAGCGCTTATGGGAACACGAGAATTTTGTTGGCGCTAATTATACAAAGAAAAAACAGCCGGTCAAGCTGGTTCACTGCGAAGAGTTTTCAAGCATTGACGAAGCATTTCATCGAGAAAAACAGGTGCAGGGTTGGAGCCATGCAAAGAAGAAGGCGCTTATTGAACACAATTGGCAGAAAGTGAAACAGTTATCTGAATGCAGGAATAGCAGTCATTGGGAAAATGCTGGCTTCGACTCCGCTGGCTTCGACTCCGCTCAGCCGGCGGATGACTGCAAACCCGAAACCAAGCAGTCGTCAAGCGAGTCCAGCAGTCATTAGGCAACTCCAACCGGTCACTGAACAATCCCCTACGGTCGTTGAGCAATCCCCCACAGTCGCCGAGCAATCCCTCACGGTCGTTGAGCGGAGTCGAAACGATCGAGACTACCATTTCGCCCACGGTTCCGTGCGGCCGCTAAGAGATTCTTCGCCCCGACAGGGCGGGGCTCGAGGATGACATATAAGGAGACCTCTACCTGAACATCATCTTGGGCTGGTAGACGCCAGCCCAGAAATTGACAATCGGCGCTTGCCCTGTAATCATTATGGTCAGCTTGTTGACAACACGACTTATGCAGGAGGAATTCTAAAATGCGTTTTAACTGCACACAATGCGGTATCGAGTTTGCCACCGCAGAAGAGTGGATGGCCCACAAATCGCAGCACCAGCCCCGCCGTCCGGTAGATACAACCCCAGGCGTCACCTGCATCGGCTGCGGAAAGAAGATACCAGTGGGACCGGACAAAGCCAACTACAAGGGCCCACTCCCCTGCCCCCACTGCGGCCGCACCATGAACGTCATCCTCGACGGCGGCGAGGTGTCCTTCGCCAGATTGGGCTGAAGAACATTATCAGCCAGCTAGGGGTCGAACGATAGCCTGTCTAACCTTGTGGGTTCAATATCCACACGGATATATTCAAAGCTGCAGCGAAGCTGACCCAGAGTATATAGGGCACCAGCAGCCAGCCGGCTGCGGCTGACACCTTGAAAAACCGCAATATGGTGAACAGCAGCACCACCCACAAGCCGACGATGACAATGGCACCACCGAGAGGCGACTTCAGCCCGAAAAACACTATGGACCACAGCGTATTTAGCGCCAGTTGAACCAGGAAGGTGATTAATCCCACCCTGACCTCTCTGTATTCCCAGCCTTTTCGCCACACCAGATAGGCTGCTAGTCCCATCAGTATATATAAAATCGCCCAGACAGGCGCAAACAGCCAGTTGGGTGGCGTGAAAGACGGCTTTGTAAGAGCCGCATACCAGGTAGGAATAGCCGTCCGTGTAAAGATGGAACCGATTAGGCCAGCAGCCAGACATACCAGGATGCTTGTGAACAGTTTGAGAATATCACCCCATTTACCAGAACCCATTTAACGCATCCTTACATCTTTTTACTATATCCCTCATTCTGACAATCGACGACTGAACCAGTCGATAGTGTACGGTAGGACTTCGTCAAAATAGTTGGCGCAGCAATGCTCGCCGTCAGGATACCATTTCAATTCCTTCGCGCCAACCGCCCACTCCATCATGTAATCCACCTGCTCTCTGGGGTTGGGCACCACCACATCCTTGCCGCCATGGAAGATGAGAAAGGGACGGTCCAGCGGTGGCGCCTTCTTGAGGTCTATTTCCTCCCAATCTTCGCCGGCTTCAGCCAGGCTCTTCAACCCAGTGACATGCAGCAAATCCCGTGCCCAGATGGGATTCACCCTAGTCGCCATTTTCAGATTAATATAACCCAATCCTCCGTTGCTAATGGCACAGCATATTCGCTTATCAAACGCAGCCACCCTGGGCGCTAAATATCCGCCGAAACTCCAGCCAGAGACCCCTATCCTTTTCAGGTCAATGTGGTACTTGTTATTTACTTCAAACCAGTCGATAATGGCACTGACCGCCTTCTCATAGTCTGCTATCATCTTCATGCTAGTCCACATCTCTCCCTGGCCAGGCCCATCGAACGTGAAGAAATTGATGCCAGCTTTGGTGATTAAGCCACCCAAATAATGATTTTCGGCTTCCTTGATGTTGTCCAATCCATTTATATGGATTACCATCGGCCTATTTGGCTGGCCGGCATACCGGAGGTATCCAGGTATCACGGCACCACGGAAGGGTATTTCTATCCGTATTGGCCTCTCAGCATCCGGATACAATGCAATAGCTCTAACATAGTTGTCCTGTGCCTTTTGCTGAGCTCGGTTCTTCTTATCGATGTTGATGAAATATATATGCTGGGCAATGTGAAAACAGCCTACCGCCTCATGAAACAAGCACCTGGCAGTATAGTCATTACCGTTGGCCAGGGCTTCCTCGGCCAGCTTCTGAACTGCTTCACCTTCCTTCGACCACTCATCACACCACATGTAGAAGTTCTTTATACGTGACACTACTCGGCGAATTCTGGCTAAATCCACACCACAGATGAGAAACCTGGTATACCAATGCCTATAGACCAGCTTCTCATTTAATATAAAGCGGTAAGCTACTTTTTCTTTTAACGTTAGTTTCTCCATCTCATAACCTTTTTGCCAACACTCACTGCCCCAGGAAATCCAGGATAGCCTTGCTGACATCGGCTGGTTTTTCCAGCTCCGTAAAGTGGCCGGCATCCTTGACCACTTGAAACTTCACATCAGGAAATACCGTCTCAATACCTTCGTAATACCACAGCGGTTGCGCTGGGTCTTTCTCCCCCTGCAACACCAGCACAGGAAATGTCATCTTCTGAAACATCGCCCTTCGAGCATCCTCATCTTCCCAGACGAAGTCGCGGAAATACCGGGGCACAGCTTCAGCAACGCCGGGCCGACCGAACTCGCGGATAATCCCTTCCATGTCGCTGTCGCTTATCTCCTGCACCGTACGGGGTTCATAAACCCTGGTAACGAAAGACCTAGCATCCGACATCATATTGCTGGCAAAGAACTGGTTCTTGAATAGCTGAAACTGCGGATGCCTGGCAGCATCAGTCTCCAGCACCGGCGCTTGCATCCGAACGTATTTGTTTATTCGACCAGGTATCGAGCTAGCTACATAATCGCCTATAATGGACCCCCAATCATGGGTCACCAGCGAAAACTTCTCCAACCCGATGGCATCGAACAGCGCAATCAACTCCATAGACACTGTGGGAAGGCTATAATCACCGTCCCTCTTATCAGACTGGCCATAACCCTTCAGGTCAACAGCTATCACCCGGTACTTCTTGCTGACTTCCTCAATCTGGTAGTGCCAGGAAAACCAGCTTTCCGGCAAGCCGTGAAGGAAGACCACCGGCTCGCCTTTACCCGCCTCCACATAGTGCCATTTGACTCCACCAGCTTCTACAAACCTGTGCTCCACCTGCAGCTCACCTGAAAGCTGCGCAGAGCCAGCTTTACCCGCCGGCTTCCCGCACCCTAAGGCCACCAGCACAGCCACCACACAGATTAGCAATGACTGTCTCATTCTCTTTACATCTCGCATCTTGCAACCTGCAACTTTCACTCTCATTCTCCCACAAGCAGCGAAGGATTGAACTC
>VGOF01000062.1 GCA_016875975.1 Chloroflexota bacterium
GGCAAAGTTGCCGCCGAGCGCATCCCACTCAGCGAAAAAGGCAGACTCGAGTACACTTTGTCGATTCCACAAGCAGCCAAAGGTTCATATACCATCGAAGTCACAGACGATAGCCACTGGTCTGGCAGTTCAGCATCAGCCACCTTCAAAATACTTCCAAAGATTGAAGTCTTCCCTAGAGTGGCACGACCAACATCAGAAATAGTAATTATGGGCACTGGTTTCCCAGCCGGCGAAACAGGCATAACCGTTACCTGGGATGGCGCAACTCTCAAAGGCACCCCCGCCAGTGCCAATCTAAAGGGCACCTGGAGTATCAGCCTCGCTGTACCATTAACAACCAAGGGCAATCATTACATAGGTGCCTCTGGCAGTATAACTTCAGCCGCTGAGATTGGTCAGATCGACTTTATCGTAGGGCCAGCAGCCAGGATAGAGCCACTGACCGGTCCCGTAGGAACAGAGATCAAAGCTGAGGGATTTGGCTTTCGCACCGGAGAAGACGGCATCACGATTGCCTTCGACGGCGAGATTATCATGTGCAACATTGTCGGCTCTGGGGACGGAAGCTGGAAAGCAACGGCACAAATACCCCCTAGCACGCGGGGAATCCACACCATCACCGTCTATGGTAGCAGCTTCACGCCAATAGGCACTGTCCCCGATGTCCAGTTCGAAGTCACACCAGGACTAAAGTTGGAACCAAACTCCGGAAATCAAGGCAATAAGGTAACTGCCACAGGAACCGGTTTCGACAAAAACGAGATTATAGCGATGACTTTCGGTGCCACAAACTTGGACGTATCCCCTGCCGCAGACGATAAAGGCAGCTTCGTTGCCACCTTCGTGGTTCCACCCTTCAAGGGTAAGAACCATACAGTTACAGCGGTGGGCAAGAATGGCAACTCGGCCAAGGCTACGTTCACTGCAAACAAACCACCACCGGGAACACCGCAATTAAAATCCCCCCAGCCAGACGTTGTGATAAAGATCTATGATTCGGTGGGAGATGTATTCGTAGCAACGCTAAAATATGCAGCCAGGTTATTTACCCGCACACGCAACCAGCAAGGTAGCTATTCGCAAGCCCCTAAAATTATTTTCATTTGGACGCAACCAGCACATGCTGAAGATGCACAATACTCCCTGCAAGTGGCTTCAGAGAGCGATTTTGCTACGCCAGCTATGACCAAGAATAACCTGCAAACCCCTCGATACATTGTTTCGCAGCAAGACTCCTTGCCTCCTGGCACCTACTACTGGCGAACAAGGGCCATAGACAGTATCGGCAACGAAAGTCCTTGGTCAGAAGCCTGGAAATTCGAGGTCATACTCATGCCGTCTGAAGTTCTCATTTTATCAATAGCCATACCAGCGCTATTCACCATGCTTATACTAGCACCAATAGTAATCGCCTGGCGCTCAAGGCGACAAAATTGGTAACGAAAGCACAACCACGGTGCACAAAACTTGTTTGTTGGTGCTAATATGTGATATATTTGACTATAGATTAGGAACGTTAAGTCTGACAGACACCCGGATTTACCGCTAGGGGTGCTCAGAGCTAGGTCCTGGGCTGAGACTTCGTGGATGCGAAGAACTCTTGGAACCTGAACTTGGTAATGCAAGTGTAGGGAAGCGGAATTGAGCCAAGGGTTTAGTAATTCCCAGCTAAAGCTCTTGGTTTTTTATTTTGGAGACAGTAATGACACAAATTGAACTGGCAAAGCGAGACATCCTCTCACCCCAGATGAGACATGTAGCCCAGCAAGAAGGCCTGAACCAAGAAACTCTTATGCAGTATGTAGCTGAGGGCAAAGTCGTCATACCTGTCAATCCAAACCATGCCAATCTTACACCACGCGGCATAGGCAAAGGATTGAGAGTCAAGATCAATGCAAACATCGGCACTTCATCCGACTACGGCACTGTCGATGGCGAACTCGAAAAATTACACACAGCAATCGAATTCGGCGCCGATGCAGTTATGGACCTAAGCACAGGAGGCAACATATCAGCGATACGCCGGGCTATTTTAGCTGAAAGTACTCTACCGATAGGAACCGTACCCATATATCAGGCAGGCATCGAGGCCATCGAGCGACATGGTGCTATAGTAAACATGTCAGTGGACGAATTCTTCGCCGTCATCGAACAGCAAGCAAAAGAGGGGATCGATTTCATAACCGTACACTGCGGCATCACGCAATCAACTATTCAGCGACTCAAGAATCAACACAGAATAACCGACGTAGTCTCCAGGGGAGGCGCTTTTCTTCTTGGTTGGATGTTACACAATGACCGTGAGAACCCTTTATACGAGTATTACGACCGCCTGCTTGAGTTGGCACATGAGTATGACGTCACATTAAGCCTCGGTGATGGTATGCGCCCGGGAAGCCTGGCAGATGCAACCGATCGCGCCCAGATAGAAGAACTCATTATTCTCGGGGAACTAATAGACAGAGCTAGGGAAGCCAATGTACAGGCGATGGTAGAAGGGCCAGGCCACGTTCCTTTGAACCAAATTGCTACCAATGTTCAACTGGAAAAAACCTTGTGCCACGAAGCTCCTTTTTACGTCCTCGGTCCCTTAGTAACCGACATAGCAGCCGGTTATGACCACATCACAGCTGCCATCGGTGGCGCCATAGCCGCTACCGCAGGGGCTGACTTTTTATGCTATGTAACCCCGGCAGAACATCTCGCCCTGCCAGACAACGAAGATGTCAAGGCAGGAGTGATCGCCTCACGCATTGCTGCTCACGCTGCCGATGTTGCCAGAGGAACAAACAATGCAAGCGATTGGGATAGAAAAATGTCGCTCGCCAGAATCAATCTGGATTGGGAATCCCAAGCCAACCTGGCCCTCGACCCAGAAAGAGTGAGGCAAGTACACAACAAATATTCAAGTTCAGGGCCGGCGTGCAGCATGTGTGGCAACTACTGTGCAATGGCACTCGTCAAAAAATATCTGGGAATATCCTCTGTCAAATGTTGAATCCCAAGTTATGAGACAGAATGAAAACAGAGATAATCTCTATCGGTACCGAACTGCTGCTGGGAGAAATAGTCGATACAAACTCGGCTTATCTTGCCAGCCAATTGCCGCTACTCGGACTCGACCTTCACTTCATATCCACCGTCGGTGACAACCAACAGAGGCTCATCAACATCCTGCAACAAGCCTGGCAAAGGTCGGATATCATCTTCACCACCGGTGGACTAGGTCCTACACAAGACGATATTACCCGTGAGGCAATTGCTGAATTCCTGGACGAAGAGATTAGCACCGACCCTCAGCTAGTCAAGGAATTCGAGCGGCTATTCAAGCGCTTCAAAATGGAAATGCCCAAAAGTAACCTCAAGCAAGCAGGGATTATCCCTTCAGCTCAAATCATAGCCAATCCACGCGGTACCGCACCAGGCTGGTGGATAGAGCGAGATAATCACACCATCATAACCATGCCTGGACCACCCAACGAGATGCAATTGATGTGGACGAAGGTCATAATGCCACGTTTGCAGCAGAAACTGGGGAGAGCCATCATTGTTTCCAAGACACTGAAGGTTTTCGGTCTGAGTGAAGCCAAAGTTGATGAACTGGTGAGTTCCTTTCTAGCTTCCAGTAACCCAACAGTGGGCACTTACGCTAAGCCAGATGGAATCCACCTTCGCATCACCGCCAAATCCTGTACCACGAACGATGCCCAAACACTGATCACAGAAAAGGAAAAGGATATCCGTGCAATTCTTGGTGACAATATCTGGGGCACCGATGCTGATAGTCTCGAGGCCACCGTCGGTACTCTGCTTACGTCCAAAGGACTAACCCTGGCCTCCATGGAATCCAGCACCGGCGGCCTCTTGGCCAACTGCATCACCAACATCCCTGGCAGCTCAAAATATTTCAAAGGCGGGATAATTGCATATACTGGCAAGACGAATACATCTTATGGGATCGATGAGCAGTTGATTTCGAAACATGGGCTAGTTAGTACTGAAGTGACCGAGGCGATGGCATCAGCAGTTCGTCACCACCTGCACGCGGACATCGGCATCGCACTAACAGCAATTACCGGCCCCGCAGAAATCGAAGGCAAACCAATTGGTACTATTTGCATCGGCATCGACAACGGACAACATACGTCGAGTTTCACCAGGAACTATCCTGGAAACCGACCACAAGTAAAACAAAGGGCAGTCATCTCAGCCCTTTTCGAACTCAGGAGAGTCTTGCTTTAGGAGGAAACATGCACCTGATCATAGATGGATACGGCACCAACCCGGAGATTATGCAGGATGAACGATTTATTCACGACCTGTTGGATTCCTATCCTGCCAGAATCGGTATGACTAAAATTGCTGGGCCAACCGTTTTCAGATACGTCGGCACTAACCCCAAAGATTGGGGGATTTCCGGGATAGTTTTCATCGCCGAGAGCCACATAAGCCTCCACACTTTTGTTGAACGTTGCTACATCAATATCGACGTCTTCTCATGCAAGGATTTTGATGCCGACAGAGTCGTCAAGGACATCGCGGATAAATTCCAGTTAACTACATTCACCAGCCGCTTGGTCAACCGAGAGTGGACTATTGACGAATTGAAAAATGCCAACCAACTCCCACAACTACACCCAGTATGAAACACTCAGAAGACCTATTTCTCCCCCCCCAAACCTTCGCAGGGCTGTACTCTCCTCACTCTGACTTTGGAACGGCACGGGTGGTAATATTGCCAGTCCCCTATGATAGCACTACAGAATGGCATAGCGGAACAAGGAAAGGACCAAAGGCTATCATCGAAGCCTCCCAGTATCTCGAGCTCTATGACCTAGAACTCGACCGAGAGATATACAAAGTAGGAATTCATACACTTCCTGAGCTACGCCCGGTGCTCAACAACCCTGAGGACATGATAAAACAAGTTTACAACGTGTCAAAATCTCTCCTTCTAGACAATAAGTTCGTGGTTATGCTGGGCGGAGAGCATTCACTCAGCCTGGGGATGGTTCAGGCCTTCAAAGAAATACACCAAGATCTGTGCGTACTGCAATTAGATGCCCATGCTGACCTCCGCGATGAGTATACCGCTACAAAGTACAGTCATGCCTGTGTAATACGACGCATTGTCGAACTGTGCCCTATCACACAGGTAGGAATCAGAAGCCTAAGCGCAGAGGAAAATACTTTCCTGAAACAAAACAAGATGAACCCCTTTTACCTGACGACTTCCAGACCCCACTCGCACCCCATACAACAAATAATCAACTCTCTAGGAGAAAAGGTCTACGTAACTATAGACCTGGATGTTTTCGACCCCTCCATCATGTCTGCTGTAGGAACTCCTGAACCCAATGGGATGTTCTGGCACGAAGTCATTGGTTTATTAAAAGCAATAACACAACATAGATACGTAGTTGGGTTCGACATTGTGGAATTATGCCCTGACCAGGGGCCTGATTCCTGCGCTTTTCTTGCTGCCAAGTTAGCCTATACCCTTATCGGCTACGCCACATCCTGATTCACACCGAGCATACAGCTTCGGCACGCTACCTCAAACCAAAACGCAACATGCCCGTTCCGTTTGACACTGCTCACCTCACTGTTCTATCATTGCTCTAACAAACACAGTATGGCCACGCAGAATCTACCCACCCCAAACGCAACAAGTTCTACCCTCGGACAGTCAGCTACACAATTCCTTCTTACATTATCCCCCGATGAAAGGCTCAAGTGCCAACAGGAGATATACAGGTTTGTCCGCTGGTACGGCGAGGGGCGACGCATTGGAGAATTGTCCATCCCCGAAGTGGCCAATTATGCTGAGCAAATCACATCTTCAACTACCGAAATTACGGAGAAGCTAGCAAGCATCAAGGCGTTTCTTGTCTATAATTACAAACAAGGACTGACTAAGACAAACCTATCAATACACCTGAAAACCAAGAAAACGCCACTCAAATTGCACGCTCGACCAGCCCGGCTCAGGCGCAAAGAGGCCATCCTAACCGCAAAAGGCCGCGCCAGCCTAGAAGCAGAATTAGCCGCGCTCAAGAATGAACGACCCCTGATAGCTGAAGAGTTACAGAAGGCGGCTGCTGATAAGGATTTTCGCGAAAATGCACCACTAGAGGCAGCGCGAGAACACCAGGGCCAACTAGAAGCACGCATCAGAGAGCTCGAAGCAATACTAAAAGCTGCAAAAGACATGGAAGAGAAACAGGCTTCCAACTATGAGATAAACATAGGTGACACCGTGCTTCTCTGCGAGCTAACATCGAACGAAGAGGTTAGATATACTCTTGTCGATGCCAGAGAAGCAAACCCCCTAGATGGCAAGATCTCCACAGCTTCCCCAGTAGGACAAGCACTGCTAGGCCGCAATAAAGGAGACAAAATTGAAGTAAGGGTGCCAGCCGGAGTCATAACTTATGAGATAAAGGACATCCTGCACAAGTAAACCAGCAATGGTAGACGGCGAAAGGCAATTTGATATACGACTGATTGCATATGTAGCTCTCAAGCGATAGGAGCTTCCAAATTCGCAGCCTGTGTATTATAATATCTGACAGCAGATTTCTTCATAATAACAGCAGACGTCACTTCCAAGGGGACAAGTGCGTCGTCAAAATATCTAGGTTTGTAAGCCAAGTCACAATCTTAGCCGGATAGGCAGCTAGAAATTCACCCTAGCATGCTGTCCTTAAAAGGTTTGACAGGCTTCAGTACATATATCAAACCAAGGAGGTTTTCATGGATTTTGCGCTCACCGATGAACAAATTGCCCACAGAAAGGAATTCTTCAGAGTATGTAGCGAATTGGAAAATCAAAAACCAGCAAGTTTCGTCGGATTTGAAAGCATCTTCGAAGACGACGAGTGCTGGCAATTTCACCGCTACTGCGCTAAAGAATACGCAAAGAAAGGATGGCTCTCCCTAGCTTGGCCTGCCGAATACGGCGGAACAGGCACCATGATGGACAGAGTCATGTTTGGCGAGGCTAGAGGATATCACAGTGCCCCGGGTCTAGACCCGTTTGGCGTACAGATGTTAGCCCCTACCCTCCTGGCAGCAGCCAATGAGGAAGTAAAAAAAAGATTTCTACCACCGATTGCCAACGCCGAAATCTTCTGGTGCGAATTGTGGAGCGAGCCAAACGCTGGCTCGGACCTGGCAGCCCTCACTTGCACCGCAATAAAGAAAGGCAACGAATACATACTGAACGGACAAAAAACGTGGAACTCAGGGGCACACAAAGCCGACTGGGCCTTCGGAGTCTTTAAGTCTGACCCCAATGGTCGTAAGCATCATAATCTTACCTTCCTCCTTTTCGACATGAAGACCCCGGGAATCACTATCAGGCCCATTCCCTATATGAACGGTGCCACAATATATAATGAAGTCTACCTTGACGATGTTCATGTCCCGGCGGAAAACATCGTCGGCCAAGAGAACGGAGGCTGGGCAGTAGTCAACACCTTGGCAGGTTTCGAGAGATCAGCTCTAGATGAAATCATGGCTATGCTTCGCGGTCTCGAGACACTCGTAGAGTTCTGCAATCAAACGAAGAGAAACGGGCAACCACTATCTAGAGACCCCCTAGTCCGCAACCGTTTAGCCCAGCTAGCTTGCGAGCTAGAGGCCGCTCGAACCCTGGCATATCGTATAGCAGACCTCCAGAATAGGGGTGAAATGGCGCTGATGGATGCCTCTGCCCTCAAGGTATTCGCCAGTGAATTTGGGGAGCGTTTTGCATTCACGGCCACTGACATACTTGGACCTTATGGTCAGGTAAAGCACTCCAAATGGGCACCTCTCAACGGGTTGTGGGAAAACATGTATCACGAGTGCTTCGTATTCACCATCTCTATGGGCACCAACGAAATCCAGCGTAACATCATTGCCTGGTACGGCCTGGGTTTGCCCAGAATGAAGTAGGAGGAATCATGGACCTGAGATTTAGCGAACAACAAGAGATACTGAAGAAGATGGC
>VGOF01000063.1 GCA_016875975.1 Chloroflexota bacterium
TGACGGATACGTTTATCGATTCCAATGTTGGCGGTCACTTCGGGCCTCTTCTGAAGCTTTCCGGCTTTGATGCACTAGCGGTCTCCGGCATATCCAAACAAGACGTGGTTGTTCTAGTTGACGGCGATGCCCGTACCATCAGCATTGCCGATACACCTGTCTATGACAGCGATACAGATGAGGGGGCGCTTTCCTTTGGCCAGCAGCTTCTGCAAGATGCCAATGGCGGAGAGTTTAGCGATGCCCTCGCCGCCGTAACTGCCGGGATAGGTGCGCGCAACTCCAGGTTCGGGATTGTCAACAGCCTGTTCTTTGACCGGAGGCGGAAGCGCATCCGCTCCAAGCAGGCCGGCAGGGGCGGCACCGGAACCGTCATGCGAGCCAAGGGTCTCCGCGGCATTGTGGTACGCTCCAACTTGCCCAGAGCAAACGGCAATAATGCTATCGACAAAGAAGGTGTGCGCCGGGAAGGCTCCAAGCTAAAAGAGGTTGTCTCCAAATGCGATTCGCAGCAACTCAACCTGGGCGCCTGGGGAACCACCGGCCTATCCGAGTACATGGACAAGTTACACATTTTCCCCATAAATAACTATCAGTACGGGCAAAGCCCGGAGTCTCCGAAGCTGTTTGCACAGGTCTTCCTGGAGAAGTACTTTAGCAAGAAGATACCTGACGGATGCTACTACGGATGTAATCTTGCCTGTGCCAAGGGTGCTGAAAACGTGGAGCTTACTCGCGGCCCCAAGAAAGGTATGAAGGTCAGCATTGATGGGCCTGAATATGAGACCGTGGGCGCTGTCTCCTGTCTGGGCATCTTCGACCCCCAGTTTGTAATGGAGTATAACTGGTATTGCGATGAGTATGGCCTGGACACCATTTCCACGGGCGTTACCATCGGCTTTTTCATGGAGTGCTTCCAGCGGGGATTTCTAGCTGCTGATGACATAGGCTATGAACTGACATTTGGAAACATAGAGGCGGCGGACAGGCTGCTGCACGAAATAGCCATGGGTAGGGGTTTCGGCAAGGTGGCGGGGCAGGGTGTGGCCAGAGGCAAAAGGTGGATGGCACAGAAATATGCTGGCCGGAATGGGACTTCGGAAGAAGCTGCCCTGGCCGAACTGAGCAAATTTGGCATGGAAGTAAAAGGGCTTGAGTTCTCTATGTACATCAGCAAAGAATCACTTGCCCAGCAGGGAGGCTACGGCTTCGCCCTGAAAGGCCCGCAACATGACGAAGCATGGCTCATTTTTATCGACCAAGTTCACAAGGAGTTGCCGACCCTGGAGCATAAGGCTAATGCCCTGAAATGGTTCCCTTTGATTCGAACATGGTTCAATGCCACCGGACTGTGCAAGCTGCCCTGGATTGACGTACGAAATCCGGAAGCAGCCATGACCGCTGAACCGGTAAAGAATCTCCCCACCCTGGCTTATTATGTCGGCTATTTCAATGCTACCACGGGAAGCAACAAGAAGCTAGAGGACCTTTTGGATGATTCGGAGAGGCTGTACGTACTGCAAAAGCTGGTCAACCTGCGGCAAGGAAAGGGAACTCGGCCACATGACCAGATTCCGCTGCGGGCGATGGGGCCTGCCTACTTCAGTGAGTATCAGTTTCGAGCCGAGTATTACGATAACTGGTTGAAGGAACAGCTTGGTGATGGCGCTTTGCCTGAAAATCCTGAGGAGAGGCACAAGCTCCTCCTGGAGAAACGGGCTGAGGCCTACCAGCAACTCTGCGATATCGTCTATGAAAAGAAGGGGTTCCTGTCCAATGCGGTACCAAAGCGGGAGACGGTGGAGAAATTTGGGCTGCTGGACGAGCAGGCAGAGCGGCTGTTGAGCAAATTCGGTGTGTGAAGGGGAGATTGCTTCGCTGCACTCGCAATGACAGGTTAGTTACAATGGCAGATTAGTTATGTTAAGGAGCTTCGTTTAGAAGATGGTAGTGTCAATTGAGTTTTTCGGCAGGCAACGCCAGGTTACACAAACACACAGCATTAAGATGCCCATAACCGGCGAGACGAAGTTGAATGATGCCCTCGCGTATGTGAGGAACCTCTTTCCAGCCCTCCACCTGGACGACGGTGCAATTCTGGTAACGGTCAATCATGAGATGGCATCTCTGGACAGGGTCTTGATGGCCAACGAGACTGTATCGTTTCTACCCTTTATCGGCGGCGGCTAGCAAAGACCCGTACCGCGTAGGCGTATTCCCGGATTCACGTTTCGCTCTCGCCATAAATAGAAGCAAACACGGCTTTCTCCAGCTCCACCACCTCGGCAGGAAGCTGGTTCACCTTTCCCAGCCTCAGTGCGGAGACGTATATTTGTGCCGTGCTTTCCAGCAGCTCGGACATCGCCAGTGCTTCGCGCATATCCCGGCCTGTGCAGAGGGCGCCGTGATTTGCCATTATCACCCCGTTTCTTGGCCCTAGAGCCGAAACCACGTTCGTTGCTAGCTCCTTGCTACCGGGGAGGGCATAAGGGCTGATTTTTATCTCTCCGCCGAGGTAGGTGACCTGCTCATCAATCAGAGGAGGTATCTCCATGCCGTCAACTGCCAGAGAACTGCAGAAGACGGGGTGGCTGTGCATGATGGCATTTACCTTGGGGCGAGCTTGGTACACTGCAATGTGCATCGGCGTCTCTATGGAAGCCCGTAGCTGCCCCTCGATGCGTTCTCCTGAGAAATCGACGACCACGATGTCGTCAACATCCAGGGAATCGTAGTAGCGTCCGCTGGGGGTTATGGCTAGCAGATGCCGACCGCCCGGGTCTTTGAGCCGCAGGCTAACGTTGCCCGCCGTACCCGTGACCAGTCCTTTTTGTTCCATGCGGCGGGATGCTTCTATAACCTCTGTCTTTTCAGAATCCCACATGCCCCTATTATCGCAAAGTTGACAGCCGATAGTCGATAGTCGGCAGTCGCCTTTCTGTCGTTGCGAGACCCGGCGCAGTGGGGGAGCGGCAATTTCTCAGTTGAGGAAGGGGACATGAGGCCGCCACGCTTCGCTCGCGGTGACAGGATGGGGAGAGACTGCTTCGTCCTTCAGCGGAAAGACTCGCAGTGACAAAGAGGGACCTTGCTTCCCGCATCTCACCTCTCGTCGTGTTGACACATGACCATCCCCTGCTTAGAATGTCACCGTGTTAGACTCTGCCTTCAAGAGGGAAGCGTAGCGTTGCCTCAGAGATCCACTGGTTCAATTGATAGGAGGAAAATTATGAGAAGGCTCGCCAGCATTTTGCTTGTCCTGGTTATCACTGCCTCTTTCGCCTTGTCGTCTTGTGCCCCTGTTGCGGGCGATTATGACATTGCCATCAATAATGGCCGTGTCATGGACCCGCTAACCGGCTTCGATGGGGTAGCTAATGTGGGCATCAAGGACGGGAAGATTGCTGCCATCGTCCCTGCCGAGCAAAAGCTCGGGGGGAAGAGGGTAATTAACGCTACTGGGCTGGTGGTGGCACCGGGATTCATCAATATCCACGGCCATGCCACAGGCGGAGGCACTGATGGCGGATTTCATGTCAGGGACGGTATCACCACCGAGATAACCGGTAACTGTGGCCGCACCGGGGTCTTTTTCTACGATATGCCGGGGGCTATTCAGTTCACACCCTATCCCGTAACCGATTTCTTCAGCGAGGTGGAAAAACAGGGCCTCATTATCAACATCGGCACGTATACCGGCAATATCACCCTCAGGGAGGCCATCGGGCTGAAAGAAAAAGACGAGCCAATGCCTGAGCAGATTGCCAGGATGGTCGAGATGGCAGGGCAGGAGATGAAAGCCGGCTCGCTGGGTATATCTTATGGGCCTTTCTACGCGCCGGGTACCACTTACCAGGAGATGGTGGATATAGCCGAAGAGGTCTTAAAGCATGGTGGAGGTGCTGCCATACACGTGCGCTACGCTATCCCGCCGCCCAGGGATATCGAGGCCTGCGAGGAGGCCATCAGCCTGTCCAAGGATTCTGGCATTCCCATCCTCATCTCTCACAGAGGAGGCCAGGTGGTGTTCCCTGCAAGCACTGATAAACTAATCGACCTGATCACCAGGGTCAGGGCAGAGGGCGTGCAGGTGGCCAGCGACCTTCAGCCATACACCGCCAGCAATACTCCCCTGAAGGCGGCCGTTTTTGATATACCACTTGAGCCGTTTGCCAGGTTATTGGATGTCTCCATATCCGATGTGGGTGTGGGCGCAGCCGTGGTGATTGACGGCAAAACCGTCATTAAGCCCGGCGATTCCTTCGTCAGCTTTGAACAGTTCTATGACATAAGGGACAGGGTCAAGGCGGGAGAGATACCCGACCCCACCGTTATCATGCATATCTATAAGGCGGAGAAAATAGCCCTGTATTTCAAGTCGCCTTTTGTCATGGTGGAGAACGATGGCCTTATCGTCAAAGACCCCAACACCGGCAAATATACCGGCCATCCCAGGGGTGCCGGTGCCTTTGCCAAGTTTTTCAGGGAGTATGTGAGGGAGCAGGGCATCTGTGATTTGATGACCGGCATAGCCAAGTGCTCCACCATGGCGGCCGTCTGGCTTGGCTTGGACAATAAAGGCAGGGTGCAGGTAGGCTGTGATGCCGACCTGACGCTGTTCGACCCTGAGAAAATCACCGATAAAGCCACGTACGTGGAGCCGGGCCAGCCTTCGGAAGGCATACCCTATGTCATCGTCAACGGTGTCCTGGCTGTGGACAAAGGAAAGCTTACGGGGTCTAAATCGGGCAAGGTCATCAAGCGCAACTGGACGGTGCCTGGCGTGCTGCCTGAGCTAGGCAAGGCGGCAACCACCGATATCAACGTGTTACAGCAGCCCTAAACGAGACTGGCTCTTGCTGTCATCTCAAAATGCAAAATGGCAGCCAATAGCCGGGGTTGTGTTTGACCTCACAGCGGCAGCTCAGACTACTGACTGCCGGCTACTGACTTTCGACTATTACTTCCCTAGCACGCTGGGCAGCCAGGTGGCGATTTGCGGGAAGAGCATTACTATAATCAGCCCGATTACCTGCAGTATGACAAAGGGGATAATGGAGCGGTAGATGTCCCCCATGGTAATCCCCTTGGGAACGATAGCCTTGAGATAGAACAAGTTGAAGCCGTAGGGTGGAGTTAGATAAGCTGCCTGCATGTTGACGATGAACAGGATGCCGAACCATAGAGTATTGAAGCCCAGCGCCTTGATGATGGGAAAGGCGATGGGAGCCAAAATCATGACGATGGCGAAATCATCTATAACGAATCCCATCAGGAAGATGATGAGCTGAATCGATATCAGTATCAGCCAGGGGCTTAGCTCCAGCCCTCCAACCATGTTCATCACCATGGACTTAGCCCCCATGGCGCGGTAGAGATTGTTGAAGGCGCCAGCGCCTAGCAGTACCCAGGCGGCCATGCCACCGACGAAGAAAGTCTCCTTGCAGGCTTCTGAGATTACCTGCCAGTTCAGCTTGCGGTAGATAGCAGCGCAGACGAGGGCGCCAAATGCCCCGATAGCCGCGGCCTCGCTGGGTGTGGCGATTCCGGTGTAAATAGACCCCAAGATGAGCAGGATTAGCAGAACTGGGAGCACCACCGACTTCAGTGAGGCTAACCTGTCCTTCCAGCTCACCTTTTCCTCGTATGCTGGGAACCACTGCGGGCGGAAGCGCCCAGCAACACCGATGTAGGCTATGAATAGGCTGGCCAGTAGTAGCCCGGGGAGAATGCCGCCGGCGAACATGTCGCCTACCGATTCTCCGGTGACCATGCAGTACAAAATCATGATGATGCTGGGAGGTATCAGTATGCCCAAGGCGCCGCCGGCGGCTACGGTTCCCAGAGCGATCTGCTTATTGTAGCCCCGATTGAGCATGGCAGGGATGGCTATCAGCCCCATGGTAACTGTGGCTACGCCGCTGACGCCGACGATGGCGGCGAAGATAACGCAGATAACCACCACGCCCATGGCCAATCCACCCCTTACCCGTCCCAACCACAGGTGTATGGCGCGGAACATGTCTTCGGCTATTCCAGAGCGCTGTAGTATTGAACCTATGAGCAAGAAGAGGATGGCTGCAATGAATATGGGCTGCGTCCAGTTTTCGTAGGCGATGGAGGCCATCAAAGAGAGCGCCGCGGGGCCCCAGAGCAGAAAGGTGAATATGACCGCCACACCGCCCAGACAGAAGGCGATAGGCAAACCAGTAGCCAGCAGCAGGAAGAGCGAGCCGAATAATATCAGTGTAATCAGGGCGACATTCATGATGCGGTCTTCCTCTTGCCTGCAACTGTGGCTATGTCCTTAAGATATTTCACCACGCCCTGGAGTAGCAGCAGTGTGGTACCGATGGGTATCATCCACCTGTCGGGGTAGGCAGGCGACCTCAGGGATGATATTACATACTCCCGCTTCACCGTAGCTTCTATAGCTGTTGCCGTACCCGTCCAGATGACTATGATGCAAACCAGAAAGAAGATGGGCCAGGTGACCAGGTCCATGATAGCTCTGGTGCGAACGCTGACCCGCGAGTATAAAATGTCTACCGAGACATGCCTACCCAGCAGCAGAGCATAGCCACCGGCCATACTCAGGAATAGGCAAAGCAGGTGGCCATTGATTTCCCATGCCCAGATGGTGGGGCTGTGAAATACGTAGCGGGCTACCACCTCATAGGTCCCTATCAGCAACATGGCTATGATGATAGGGCTGACTATCCTGCCTACCCATTCGTTCAGGGTGTCTATGGCACGCGCAAAACGCTGCATCTTGTTCCGTCCTCAGTTAGCTCTAGGTCACCTTGCTCTTTTGTGCCTATTTACCTCCCCAAATCTGCTTGAATTTATCTACCCAAGGCGCCAGTTCTGGGCTAATGGAGGCAATATCGGGCCAGATCTCAGCGATGGTCATATCCCTGATTTTAGCCACGTCGGCCGCGGGGAGGGTTATAACCTCGTATCCCAACTCTTTTGCCTTGGCTGGATTGGTGACGATTTCTATCTCCTCGGTGTACTTCTTCAGGTTAGCATCGGCGTACTCTCTGGCGGCATCTTTGACTGCCTTCTTCAGGTCATCGGGCAGGCTGTCCCATGTCTTCTTGTTGACTATAATGTCACCCCAGTACCAGTCCACCCACCATGGCAGGATAAGATAATCCATGACCTCGTGCCATTTCATCCCCCTGATGGCATCTATAGAATAAACAGCACCGTCGTAGGTCTTCATCTTCAGGGCCATGTACACTTCGCTGCCGGGAATGAATCCAGTAGAGGCGTCCAGCATTCGGTACAGGTCACCCCACCACATAATGGCCCGTATCTTAACTCCTTTGAAATCCTCCAGCTTGCGGATGGGCTTGTTGGTGCAGAGGATGGCGTAAGGGCCATAACAGTGGATATCGATTAGCTCTATATTGTGCCTGGCGTAGGCAGCTCTCCAGGTATCCATCAGGCCCATTTCATCCACAGCCTTGCGTACGTCCTTGTAAGAGCCGCGGAATGTGAAGGGCAAGCCGGCTTCTAAGAGCAATGTGGGCTCAGTGGAGCTCCAAAAAGCACCGCAGGTCTGAGCAGCGTCTATTATGCCCTTCTCTACCGAAGGCCATGTCTGCATGAAAGGCACTACTTCGTCTCCATAGAAGGTGGTTATCTCCAGCCGGCCTTTGCTTTTCTCTTTGACTGCGTTGGCGAACACAGGCAGCAGGTCAGCGGAGAAGTCGCCAGGCCCGAAAATGCTCGCCATCC
>VGOF01000064.1 GCA_016875975.1 Chloroflexota bacterium
CTCGTCTGGTGGGGGTACAGAAGGCATTGGAATTGATGTGGACTGGTGACATGATAGATGCCAGGGAGGCGGAGAGAATAGGTTTGGTGAGCAGGGTTGTACCACATGACCAACTGATGACTGCAGTTCGAGAGATGGCTACTAAGATTGCAAGGGGGCCCTCGGTGGCCATCGAGCTGATGAAGAAGATGGTGTACGAAGGACTTGAGGCGGACAATTTCTCGTCTTCAATCGCTTATGAAGGGTGGGCACAGGAGATGTGCCTGCTCACTGACGACACCAAAGAAGCTATGAATGCCTTCCTGGAGAAAAGGGAGCCGAAGTTCAGCGGTAAGTGACTTGTGCTTTAAGACCAAAAAGAGCTTGAGCGTTTCTAGTGGTTTGCTGGGCTACGGTTTCTTTGTCGGCGTCTTTAATGGCTGCCACCGCCTTCAGGCTTCTGATAACGTCTGAGGGTGATGAGCGATACCTGTTTGCCCTGCCGTAGGCTACGGGGCAATCAGTCTCCAGCAGCAGCTTTTCCAGAGGCGTTTCCCTGATGGCTCTGCGGTGTTCCTCGTGGTATTCGGCAGCCGGCGTGGCTGAGATGAAATAGCCGGCGTCAATGATTTCTCGGAGCACGCTGGAGAAACCGGTGAACCAGTGAAAAACTGCCTTTTGAATCCCAGCTTCCTTTACAATGTCAAAGCAGTCCTTCCAGGCGTAGCGACTATGGATTGAAGCCGGCTTGTCATATTCCCTGGCCAGTGCCAGCAGACGCCTGAATATCTTCTTCTGTAGTTCCTTTGAAGTCATCTTGACCACTCGCTTATCATAGTCGAGGCCTATCTCGCCGATAGCCACCACGTCGTCGATTTTTTCTTGGATGAACTCGATTGTGCTATCGACCTTGCTCGGTTCCATTCTGCCCAGTTCCCAGGGATGCAGGCCCAGTGCGGGATAGACCAGATGGGGATGGCTGCGGTGTATTTCGATTAGTTTCTGGTTCGATTCCTGGCCTGAGCCAACGGCAATGATGGCAGCAACGCCAGCTTCTCGGGCGGCTTTCAGTGCTGCTTCCAGGTCATCCAGCTCATCAAGGTGAGCATGGGTATCAACGAGTTGGGTCAGTTTTGTTACGTAGGATAAAGGCATTACGCAGTTCTTTTTTCTTCGATGTAAGCAGCTATCAGGTGGGTCTGCATGATGCCCTTTTCCATGATTATGCCGGTTATCATCTCTGGTGGCACCATATCAAATCCGGACTCTGGCGCCGTGGCTTTGCTGATATATCCGTGCATATCGAATTTGGCTGTTTCGCAGATGGCAAAGAAGGGGATATCGGCTTTCTTGGCTGCCTGTGCTAAAGCCAGCGTCGGTGTGCCGTTTATCAAAGACCCATCCGCCAATATGCTGTCAGCGCCTACTATTGCCTTGTCTGCCCCTGATATTCGTTTGTCTATTGACCGGTCCGGAATAACTTCCACAGGGATGTGGTGTTCTTTCAATTGCCTGGCGGTGAACCTGCCGAACGCCTCTTCATTGGCCTTGGACTCGGCTACCAGCACGCGGAACTTGGTCTTATCTTGCCTGGCCAGCTCCAGGGCTGTGCAGACCGTCGAGCTATAGCTGCAAGTGATGACCGTATCAAGGTTGCTGATGATGCGGCCGCCGTAAGTTGATGCCAAGTTGGCTGCGTCTTCTGACAGCTTGGTAAGCTCCTTGGCCACGTTTGCCGCCAGCAATTTGAAGGTTTCTACATTTTTCACCGACTCTGCCGCCAGGGTGATTTCCGTGAGGAATTGGTTGATGTAGTTGGCTATGGAGACCATGGTGGGCCTAGCTTTGGAGACTTCACCGGCTGTTGCTGCTATCTCGTCTAGCAGGGCAGCCATGTTTGCAGTGCAGCTTTGGCTTATCGCCAGGTTCAGGATGCCCATAGCTTGTCTTGATAACCAGCCGGCGCCGTGTATGCGGTCGTTTCTAAGCTCGCTTATCTTGTCGATGACTGTTGGATTTAGCTTTCCCATCGCTTAGTGCCACCTACACGATACAGCACTTGAGGAGAATTGACAAGGCAATTTGACGGGAATTCTGGAGGATACTGCTGTTGCAGTCGTTTATGAGCAGTAGTTCTTAGTAGTAGCGACGGTCATCCTGGTTGTGGTCGTCGGGTGAACCTCTTTCGCCGATTATCTGAGGATGGAACATGAGGTAAATCAATGAACCCAGGCAAGGCATTACCAGAAGTATTATTGCAGCCCATATCCATTTCCGGCCGCCAAATACTTTTGTCCGATAGGCCAAATCCCGGAGCACAATTCCTGCCAGTATCCAGTGCGCAATGCCTATCAGGGCAATCCGTAAAATCCACTCGAACTCCATATCCTTGAACCGCCGCCTTTTCTTCTATTGAAGCTAGCCTGCGCTGATATAGGTGCATATCATATAATACTGCGATTGGATTTGCCAACATGATGAGGGGATAAAGCCTTTGGCTATGCACCTGGTTCGCCTGCGATTCTGCGAAACACAGAGACCTGGCAGAGCACACCCTCTATATCCAGATAAGGGGCTGACGTTATCTCAAAGGCCTTACCGTCAGGGAACGTATATTTCCATTTGTGAATCTCTCCGTTCTCTACGATGTTCTTCAGCATGCAGGCCTCTTCACAAGGACTGCTGCGGTTATGAAGATGTTCATAGCAAAGGAGACCAGTTCCTTCGCCGAAATACTTCACCATGACTGAATTCATGGCACGTATCTTATAATCCGGGGCGATGATTATAACGCCTTCGCTCATGGTGTCCACGACATTTAGTAGCAGGTCTCTTTCGTCTCTCATCAGATTTTTAAGCCGTGCCACTTGTTCTGACTGATTTCGGACGATGGCAACGAGGCATCCAAGGGTGCCAGCAAAAATGGTGAACAGCGTCATTCTCAGCATTGGGTCGGGATACGGAGATATAAAGAAGGCCCGGGGCCAAAAAATGATGAAGGATATTAGTGTGACAATAAGCGCACCCCTGACTCTGGCCGTATAACCGGCATATATAATAGGTGCCAGGAAGAAGAGGCGGTGGATGTCATGTACGCCGTAGAAGAAACCCAAGCGCAAGGCATCCCAATGTGCCCAGTCTACCAGTTCCCCGAAGTAATAGAAGACGGTGCAAAACAGCAGGAGCAGTGGCACAATATACGGCTGAACTCTGCGCGCCAAGGCAGCCTTTTTGATTTCAGGCTGCCTCACCTCTTCAGAGTCTTCTGGATGCGCTCTATGTTTTGATTTCATTCCTATTCTCTTGGTAGGTATGGTTTTCGGTATGTCTTATTTAGCTTTGACTTCCACCGTGGCCATCTGCCGAGTTGCCTTCTCGCGAGCCTTAGCTTCTCTTCTGGCTGCTAGCATGCCGCCGATGTTAAGGAACCAGATGAGCACGATGGGAAGTAGAATTACGGGCACAATCACTCCGAGAGCTACCGCTATTTGCCATGTCATTGTTAATCACCTCCTTGGTTGTATTGCATAGCTTGTTGCTATTTTGTAGCCTTTGCCGCTCTAGCCGCTTGCTGGGCTTGGGCGCGCTTCTCTCTGGCTTCCTTCATGGCCGTGAATAGGCCGCCGACGTTGAGGTACCAGACGAAAGCTGCAGGGAAAAGGATGAGCGGTATTGCTATTATCAGTGCTACTATAAACTCCCACTGCATTTTAATCACCTCCTTTCTGGTGCATTAGCTTCCCTTCTTTTGACTCCACTAATAGCTTATCAGTTTATGGTATAGCCAGACTTCCGCCGTGATACCTGTTTGTTACTGTCTAAAACACCTATACACCGAATCGAGCACCGTATTTTATGCTCATCAGGGGTTGTTTGGAACCAAGTAGATATGCCGACCCAGGCTAATGCTCGCCTCTGAGGCGGAGCTGTACACAGGGTGGAAATGATTAGTTGAGCAGAGGGCTGAGCCCGTCAACTTTTGGCGAACTCAGCCCTGGAGTCGTTGTCGGTCTATTATGCTTTGCTTCTCTGCAGTGCTGCTTCGCTTGCTGCAGTCTCTTCTGCTGGCTTGTGGTTGGCCATCGGCAGCAGTCTATGTGCCAGGATGATGACCAGTAGAGCATCGGCGACGAGTCCTATGGAGATGGCGAGTTCCATCAGGCTGGGGAGGTAGATTGTGCCCGGCCGCGGCGCAAGGGCTATCAGGCTCACGTTGAATCGGTTCAGGACCAGGCCAATGATGACAAGTGTTGCGCTCCAGAATACTTTCCGTGAGCTTTGCCTGACGCCAGGCATGGAGAGGAGGATGATTGGTGCCACAACACCGATGAGGATTTCCGCCCACCACAAGAGGTTGAGCGGGTACTCGGTGAAGATAAGCCCTATATTACCTCTGGCAGTGAGGTCCACCAGTTTTAGCATGAGGTATATGCCCAGAATATAGGGTATTGCCCTGCCCAGGCCGGCCATGATGTCTTGACCTATTCTGTGTCCGAAGACCCTGCCGCTAATGGTAGACTCGAATATTACCATGGCTGGGCCTACGGCTATTGCTGAGGCCAGGAAGAGCAATGGCAGGATAGGCGTGTACCACAGGGGATTCAAGTTGTAGGGCATCATCAGCAGCATCGAGCCTAGGGAGGACTGATGCAATGTCGATAGGACTACACCGGCAATCACCAGTGGTATTTGTATGGAGCGGATGATGCGCAGTGGGACATTCCAATTCAGCCGTTCAAAGACGGCAGGGCTAAATTCCAGGGCAAGCACGGCGGTGTATGTCATGACGCAGATGGCAACTTCGAACAGCGGTGAATGCCAGTTCCAGTATATGATAGCATGCCAGATATACCAGGGTTGTCCCAGGTCTACTAGCAGCGCGAATATCACCAACAGGTATCCCAGAAATGCGGTCAGGATTGCCGGTCTGGCTACTGGGTGGTATTTCTCTTGGCCGAAGATGTAGACCACTGCTGCCAGAGTAAATCCACCTGCTGCCAGAGCTACACCGCAGTACAGGTCGAAGCTTATCCACAAGCCCCAGGGCCGACCGTCGCTCAGGTTGCTGATTGCGCCGAGCCCGTAGATATAGCGGATGATGAATGCTGGCAGACAGGCAATGACGATTGCCGTGATGATGGTGGTGCCTATGGGGAAGGAACGTATTCTTTGCATCATTTGGTCACCTCTGCCTTATTCTTGTCGCTCTCTTTGGTCTGGCTCATTTTCTGTCTTCGCTTGACGAGCCAATATGTACCGGTCATGATTGCTGCCACGGCTACGAGCACCGGTGGCACAGCGCCCATGGCGCGTGCGGCATTGACCGTGACCGGTTCTGGGCCAAGCTTACGGAAGCCAAGGGTTTCGAAGGGTACCGGTGATAGGTATAGCCAGCATAAGCCACCAACCTCGTGCTCGCCGTAGATGTGGTCAACGTAATCACTGGGCGAGGCTGCGATGCGTGACCTGGCTTCGGCGATGAGTTCGTCGCGCTCGCCGAATTTCAGGGCGTCGGTAGGACAGGTGGTGACACAGGCAGGCTCGAGTCCTCCACCCTGTCTGTCGGCGCAGAAGGTACACTTGCGGATCCAGGGCATGGGCTTATCCCATTCGAAATTTGGTATGCCGAAGGGACAGGCTAACTGGCAGTAGCGACAGCCAAAGCACCTGTTGTCATCATAAATGACGGAGCCATTCTCCGTTTTTTGCAGGGCAGCTACGGGGCAAGCGGTAGCACAAGCCGGGTGCTCGCAGTGCATACATTGTAGCTTGGTGAACACGAAATGGAATTTGCCATTGTGCTCTGCTTCTGTGAATTGTATTTTAGTGAAAGTGCGTGCTGACAATTTGGGTGGATTCTCTAATGTTCCAGTATTAGTGGTGGTCTCTGCCGGCAACTGATTCCACTGCTTGCAAGCCACCTGGCAAGCTCTACAGCCTATGCACTTGTTGGCGTCATATAGCACTGCTTTATGCATTTTAGGCCCTCCTTATGTTGCAGAGGAAAGTCTTGTATTCTGGTATGGTGGTGTTGGCATCGCCAACGTGGGGGGTCAGTATGTTGCCGCTGTCGCCTTTGGCCATTCCTGAGTATCCCCAATGCCAGAGCACACCAATGTGATGTAGTGTCTTCCCATCGACTTGTAATGGCTGGAAGCGTTTGGTTACTATGGCAACTGCATTGACTTCTCCTCGGGCGGTGTTCACAATTACTCTATCGCCGCTTTTTATGCCTTTTTCTGCGGCTAACTCCTCGCTAAGTTCCACATACATATCGGGTTGCATTTCCACCAGCCAGGATAGGTTTCTGGTCATGATGCCGGTTTGCCAGTGTTCGGTGCACCGGTAGGTTGTGCCTACATAGGGATATTTGTCCGGCGTACCACGTTCATTCATGAACTTGCCGATAAACGAGCAGGGGTCATTCATGGTGGCCGACATCAGGTTCCTTGCTAAAGGACTTTCCCACGGTTCATAGACCTCGGGAAGTGGTCCATCGACCAGCCCATAGCCCCAGAGGCGTCCGACTCCCTCGGCGGTCATGATGAATGGCAGGTTCTTTGCGCTCTTATCTGCGATGTTTATGGGAAGCCCGCCACCATCGATTATATCGCCCAACCATTTCTTATCTGCGGGCGAGTATATGACTGTTGGCCGTTCGCTGTCCCAGGGGACACCATCCAGGTCAACCGATGCTCTGTTGTATATGATTCTGCGGTTGAGTGGCCAGCACCAGGACCAGTTGGAGAAGAGCCCGATTTTCTTGGGATGAATATCCTTGGCATCCCTTCTTTTGGCCTTGTTGCCTTCTGTCTCAGAGTACATGTTGCAGTAAATCCAGTTCCCTGAGCTGGTAGTACCGTCGTCCCTAAGCTGTGGGAAGCCCTCAACTAGCTTGCCAGTAGCAAGGTCATAGCCATTGATTTCCCTGGCCACTGCATCGGCAGTGATATGAGAGCCGTAGTTCCAGGCCAGCTTGGTGATAGCCTCACGTTGTGGTGCAGCAGTGTCTGCCTGGTACAACTCTTTTAATTTCAGCATCATAAGGTGCATGATTTCCAGGTCTGCCATGCCTTCTCCGGGTGGTTCCACTGCCTTGTAGCGCCACTGTGCCCATCGTCCGCTATTACTGACGCTGCCCTCCTTTTCGTAGGAACCAGCCGCTGGCAGGACAAAAACCTCGGTCTTTATCTGAGTTGGGTCGCTGCCCGGCCTTTTCCAGAACTCAGCGGTCTCATTCATCCATATATCGGCGACCATGAGCCAGTCCAGATTTCCCAGAGCTGCCCGTGCGCCATTTGAATTTGGGCCACCTACTGCCGGGTTCTGTCCCCAGACCCAGAGTCCCTTGATTTTGCCCTGTCCCATGTCCTCGAACATCCCGACGTGGGTGTAGTTAACTCGAGGGTCACGTTTGGGAATATAGCCGAAGCAGAAGTCATTGTCCTTGGAAGCGGCCTCTCCGTACCAGGCCTTCAGCAGGCTGACGATGTACTTCTTATAGTTGCTCCACCAGTTGACGCTCTTGTCACCTTTCAAGCCTTGAGGCGTGATAGTTGCAGGACTTGCCCGCTTGAGGTAAGCGGCAAGGTCGGTGTCGCTTTCAAAAGGCGCCGATAGGTAGCCAGGCAGGATGTGGGTTAGCAAGCCCATATCGGTCGACCCTTGAACGTTCGATGTGCCACGCAGTGCGTTGATGCCGCCGCCGGCTATACCCATGTTCCCCAGCAAGAGCTGTAGTATGGAGTAGGCGCG
>VGOF01000065.1 GCA_016875975.1 Chloroflexota bacterium
AAATAGCCGGCGAGATGCATCTGGGCATCGGCGAGGAAGCCGTAATTGCCGGCGTGATGGCACATATCGTTGATGGCGATGCTCTGGCAATTGATCATCGCAGTACTCCGCCACTTGTCATGCGCGGCGTTGACCTGACACTTTTGCTGCGCGAATTTTGGGGCAGGGGTGACGGGTTGTGCGGGGGCAGGGGTGGCCACATGCATCTTTTTTCGCCCGAACATATTGCTGCGTCTTCGGGCATTGTAGGCGCATCTGGGCCGGTTGCCGCTGGGTTTGCGCTGGCAACTCAGCATTTGCGACCGGGCAAGGTAGCAGTGGCTTTCTTTGGCGATGGCGCTATGAACCAGGGAATGCTGATGGAGTCTATGAACCTGGCGGTTGCATGGAAACTGCCGGTGCTGTTCGTCTGCAAGGATAATTCCTGGGCTATCACTACCAGGTCTCCGGATGTCAGCGGAGGAAATTTGCTGGAGCGTGCCAGGAGCTTTGGAATGCCCGCCTTTGAACTGGATGGCATCGATGTCTATGCAGTATGGGATGCCGCCAGGCAGGGGATAGCCCGGGCAAGGAAAGGCGGCGGCCCCTCTTTTTTGCTGGCGCATTGTTCAAGACTGGAGGGGCATTTCCTTGGTGACCCATTATTACGTATGTTCCGGCAGCCTGTTCAACAGGCAAAGGAGTTGACCGGGCCATTACTGCACTCTCTGCCTGCAAGAAAAGGAGCATCGCCGAAAGAACGCTTTTCCAGCTTGGGAAACATAATGTCGCTCATCGGGAAAACAGCGAAAGAGCAGTATTGGAAGCGCCAGGACCCGATTGAACGGCTGCGCAAGCAGTTGAAAGGAGATAAGTCCGGGTTGACTGAACTGGAGAGAGGGGTAAAGGAAGAAATAGAGAGGGTTTTGACTGGGAGCGGTGGGATTTGAAATCCCAAATACAAATATCGAAATTCGAAACAAATCCGAAATATAAAGGACCAAAATACTGAACCGTCCCAGTTTCGGGTTTGGAGAATTAGGATTTAGATATTGGTTAGGATTTGGTGCTTGGGATTTCGAATTTGCGGCTGTTCAGCGTAGGGGGAATGCGAATATGCGAGCGATGAGTTTTGCTGATGCCATAGATGATGCACTGGGGCAAGCCATGGCTGATGACTCCAGAATTGTGGTCTTCGGTGAGGATGTACACACGCTACGCTTACCTCTCTTTACCCGCTTTGGGGAACGCAGGGTACGGTCAGCGCCAATCAGCGAAGCCGCCTTTTTGGGTGCTGCGGTGGGTGCTGCCATGTCCGGATTGCGGCCAGTGGTAGAGATAATGATGGTGGACTTTATTGCGGTGGCAGTTGACGCTTTGCTCAACCATGCCGCTAAGCTAGAAGCCTTTTCCGGCGACAAGTGGAGATGTCCGCTGGTGGTCAGAGCTGCCTGCGGCGGTGGATATGGTGATGGCGGGCAACACGAGCAGAGCCTATGGGGATGGCTGGCGCATATCCCCGGCTTGACCGTGGTAGTACCTTCCAATCCTGCCGATGCCGGTGGGCTGCTGCTATCAGCTATCGAAGACGAAGGGCCGGTGGTCTATATGGAGCATAAGCTGCTGGCAGATTACTGGCTGGACTACCTGGGCGGTGGCAGCCGCAAGACAGTGCAATTCGACGTGCCAAAGGACGGAGCCAGCGGCCCGGTGCCAGATAAGTGGAAGCCGCTGCCGTTGGGAAAGGCTGCTGTATGCCGAGAAGGCAATGACATCACTCTGGTGAGCCTGGCTGTTGGAGTCCACAGGTGCATGGAGGCAGCCAAAGAGCTCGAAAGAAAGGGAATCTCCGCTGGCGTGTTGGACCTGAGGACAGTGACACCGCTAGACAAGGATGCAGTATGCCAAATGGTAGCCAGGAGCGGTCGGTTGCTGGTGGTAGATGAAGATTATGAGGCTTTCGGCCTTTCTGGCGAACTGGCAGCCATAGTGGCCGAGGCGGAAATCAAGATGAAGTATGGACGGGTGTGCACCGAGGAGACTATCCCGTATTCCCGCGAGCTTGAGAATGAAGTGTTGCCCAATACCAAGCGCATTGTGGATGCGGCGCTTAAGTTGATGTAGGCGCTGAGATTGCCAGGGTGACAGTGTGGGGGATGGCTTGTGGTAACAAATAATGAAAGCTTCTCCTGAATGTCGCGACTGTCTGCAGCGGCTGGTATGCCAAGCAACCGAACTGGCCACTGACCATGAGCCAGTGCGGGCTAAAGCCAAAGAGAAGGGCCTGGAAGTCATCGGGAAGCATTTCTCGCTTGACGCAATTACCATTGTCATCGCTACCAAAATTCACGATGTGGTCAAGAAGGTTACGGGCAATCCCGACCCCTACCGTGAGATGAAGGACAAGGAAATCGCCATGGCACGGGAACTCTTTCGCGAAGCTATACAAAACCATCGTGACGGCTTCAAAGGTTTGCTCAAGCTGGCAGCATTGGGCAACGCCATAGATTTCTTCAAGCCACTCGAGTCGGTGAAGGCTGATATGAAGAGGCGGATAGAGTTTGTCATTGATAATTCTGACAAGTTTGAAGCTAAGCTGAAACATGCCCAAAAGATGCTCTACCTGGCTGATAACGCTGGCGAGGTGTTCTTCGATTTGCCCTTGCTCCATTACCTGCGGCATTTTGCTCGCGTAATCTATGTAATAAAAGAGGCGCCAGTGCAGAACGATATCACTCTGGATGACATGAAGCGTGCCGACGTTGAGGCCGATGTTGGGGAAGTGATGACCACAGGCACTGCTACGCCGGGGATAGATTTTTCTGTAGCCTCGGAAGAGTTCAAAGGTGAATTCGCCGCTTCTGACCTGGTGTTTGCCAAAGGCATGGGCTACTGGGAGACTTTGTCTGAGCTACCGGCTGAAGGAAGGGTGTTTTATTGTCTGAGGGCCAAGTGCCGTCCGGTAGCTGCTTCGCTGGGCGTGCCGCTGGATAGCTACGTGGCGATGTTGAGATAGCCCTCTCCACACAACCCCATCACCAGATGCAAGAAGCGAGAAGCAAGGTACAAGATGCAAGAAGACTGTTGCCTGTTGCCTCACGCCCGTTGCCATTGGACTGCCGACTATTGACTGGAGACTGGCATCAGATGTAGTTACTGATTTCAGTCAGGCTTTGGATGCGGGGGCAATCGCTGATTTCTGTGAAGTGGTTGTTGCGGTCGATAAGCAGGGCTGTTATGCCCACACCCTGTGCGCCAGCGATGTCCAGCTCATATTGGTCTCCCACGTGTATAGCTTCTTCTGGTTTCGCTCCGGCTTTATTCAGAGCAGCTTGGAATATCTCTGGCCGGGGCTTATCGCAGCCGACATCGGCAGAGGTTACCTTAAAGTCGAGGTATTGTCTTAATCCCAGCTCCTCGTAAACTGATTCCATATCCTGTACCACATTCGATATCAGGCCCAGTATCAAACCTCGCTTCTTAAGCTCCTTCAAAGCGGGCAAGGAATCATCAAATGCCTTATAGGTCCACTTGAACTTCTGGAGCTTGGCCAGCACCTGAAGTGCCACATCGCGGGTGACATCGGCACCGGCGCCGGTTAGGATTCTGTAGGCATACTCGGTATAGAATCCCAGCTTCTCTTCGGGCGAGCGCTGGTCTAGAGCCCTGCGGGTATTTTCATCGCGCCAGTACATATCAGCCGCTGGCAACGATTTGAACAGGGCTTTGGCCTCTACCCTTATGCCCAACTCGGCACAGACGTCAACATAAGTTTGTTCACGTGGCGGGTCATGGGTGGCCAATGTGTTGTAAAAATCGAAAAAAACTGCTTTGAACATGCAGGCTAAAATTATTAGGGAAATCGGGTGTAGGTGTCAAACACTAAATGGCTAATTAACGACGGGCGAAGGATGCTCTTGAAAAGGATGGGTTCGCGCCACTAGCGAAAACAGAAAGGGGTATTTCGCTTTCAAGTGCTCCACATAGTATAGCCACTCAGCAACCAGGAGATGATAAACCCGCTTAATGTCTCCGCTGATATGGCGGAGGTCAGCTGCAGGCAAATCATTCACCGAGGGCCTCAGTTCCAGCTCTTCGGACAGGTGGAAGACAGCCCACAATAAGTCGGTGAAGCGTTCGTGTTCAAGGAGATTGGGGTTTTCCAGCAGGGCCAGCAGAAACTGCCGCTTCTGTATCAGAAACATCCTCAGGCTTTGCAAGTCTATCCTGGTGACATCAGGGCTTCCTTCGAAACCATGTGCCCATGTAATTGCCCTGTTGAAATCAGCATGACTCCAACTGCCTTTGACCGCAAGACACTGGCAAATTTCCCCGGTCTTTTCAAAACATCCCAGCAGTCGCCCTAGCAGTTCATTCCCCACCTCGCTAAAGAAAGCGCCGATTACCATGTTCAGTTTCTTCAAGGTGGCCTGTTGCTCCCGATGCGCCAGGATACGCTCTATCACAACCACTACCAGGAAAACCTCCAGCGGTAAAAAGGCCAGGTCACCAAGCATGTAGATAAATATGTGATGCGGGTCTTTGAATATCAGGAAATGGAAGAGGTACAGCAACACTGACGTGGCGATGAATACAGCGGCCAGGATAAAAATGGTGGTATGTCGTCTCATGGCTATTGCTCCAGGCTAGATTCAAGTGTTGTCGGCAGGTAGATGATACCATAAATACGTTGAGAATAGCCGCACCTCTTCTTTGACGGTAACCGTGAAGGCTATACCTGTTGACAACTGTTTTGTAGCTATGGTACTATCTGGACAAATGAGGGTCGAGATGAGTAACCAGGCAAGTTTCAGCTTCTTCTTTTTCGTCTTCACCTTTACCAAGCCCTGGCTGACGCCTGGGAGAGCATCTGACTAACCAAGAGCAGGGAAAGAATATAGAAAACAAAAGGAGCCTCCCAGGTGGGAGGCTCCTTACTTTTTATTAAGGCGAACCCGAGGGTATAAAAACACTATATGGCGACTGTAGAGACACTGCCTCAGCTAATCAGGCTGAACTGTGAGAGGTTCGGCCAGAAAACAGCCATGTGCCTGAAAAGCCGTGGCATCTGGCAGACCTATACCTGGCAGGACTACTACCATAATATGAAATATTTCTCGCTGGGTTTGATAAGCCTGGGCTTGAAGCCAGGCAATGTAGTCTGCATCATCGGCGACAACGAGCCGGAGTGGTTCTGGGCAGAGTTCGCCACCCAGGCGGCAGGAGGCATCGCTACCGGCATCTTCGTCGATTCCATCCCCTCCGAGGTGAAATATGTGGCCACGCATTCCGGCGCCATGTTTGCCGTGGTCAATGACCAGGAGCAGGCCGATAAGTTTCTGGAAATTAAAGACGAGTTGCCCAACCTGAAAAAGGTAATCTACTGGGACCCCAAGGGGCTGAAGAATTATGATGACCCCATCCTTATCAGCTTCGCTGAAGTGACAAAGCTTGGCAAAGGATACGAAAAAACCCATGCCGAGCTATTTGAACGTAACCTGGCGAAGGGCAAAGGAAATGACATCGCCTTTATCTACTATACATCTGGCACCACTGGCCTGCCCAAGGGTGCCCGGCTTACCCACCGAGCACTGATTACCACGGCACAAGGGTTTGTCAGTCGTTATCCTCTGGATGAGGAAGACGACCTGGTGTCCAACTTCCCCGCCGCCTGGGTGGGTGATAGCTACTTTGCTACCATCCCTCACCTGCTTACCGGAGCCAGGCTAAACTTCCCTGAAGAACCGGAGACCATCGCCGAGGATACCCGGGAGATAGGCCCCGACTTCGCCATCTATGGTCCCAGGCAGTGGGAGAGCTTGGTGAGCGACATCCAAGTGAAGATAACCGATGCCAATCCTCTAAAGCGCTTTGTATACCAACTGTTCGTCCCGGTCGGGCACAAGATAGCTGACCTCAGCTTCCAGGACGAGAGGCCAAGCTGGTTCTGGCAGGTCATGCATGGCTTGGCATATCTCTTCCTCTTGAGGCCGCTCAAGGATAAGCTTGGATTGAGCAACGTTCGCTTCGCCGTCACTGGTAGCTCAGTCTTAAGCCTGGATACCTTCAGGCTAATCCATGCTGTAGGCATTGAACTGAGGCAGACTTATGCCAGCACCGAGGCCGGCTTTATCTCTTCCCATAGCAGGGGCGAAATAGACTTCAACAGCGTGGGGAGGCCGGCACCTGGTGTGGAAGTCAGGGTGAGCGATGAGCGTGAACTGCTGGTCAGAAGCGACTGCACTTTCAGCGAATACCATAACGAGCCAGAAAAAACAGCGGCAGCTAAGATGGATGGTTGGTGTCGCACTGGCGATGCGGTCAACATCAATGATGAGGGGCACCTCATCTTCATGGACAGGCTGGAGCACATGGGAGAGCTAGCTTCAGGTGTGAAATACGCACCGCAGTATATCGAAGGCAGACTCAGGTTCAGTTCATATATCAAGGACGCCATGGTGGTCGGCGGCAAGGATAGAGACTTTGTATCGGCCATGGTAAACATCGATTTCGCCATGGTAGGGAAATGGGCAGAACGTAATAGCATCCCTTACACTACCTTTGTTGACCTGTCACAAAAAGAGGAGGTGGCTGATTTGATTCAGAAAGACTTGGTGCGGGTAAATAGCTACCTGCCTGAGGGCGCCAGGGTCAAGAAGTTCGTTCTGCTGCACAAGGAGTTCGACCCTGACGAAGCCGAGCTTACCCGCACTCGAAAGCTTAGGCGCGAGTTCATGGAAGGCCGCTATAAGGACTTAATCGATGCCATGTACGGCAACAACGATAGTGTAACCGTAGAAGCGCCAGTGACCTATCGCGATGGCAGAAAAGGCGTGGTGGCTACTACCATACAGGTCAGGAGCATCGGAAATGGCTGAGCTGCTGCAATATGTGATTACCGGGATAGCCGTAGGCATGGTCTATGCGCTTATTGCGCTGGGTTTTGCGCTAGTGTGGAAGTCCAGCAGCGTAGCCAACCTGGCGCTGGGGCAACTGGTGCTCGTCTCCTCATGGTTTACCTACGGAATGCTGGTACAGGCTAAACTGCCCTACTGGGTTGGCCTGCCCTTGACTATCATCTTTGCAATATTTCTAGGGTGGATAATTGAGAGGTTGACATTGAGACCGCTGATTGCCCAGCCGATTCTGTCTTTAATCACAGTGACATTAGGCGTTGGATACTTCCTGGAGGGGCTGGTTACATTTATCTGGCCTGTTAGCGTGGCCGCTCTGCCCAGACTCTTCCCTCAAGACCCTATCCGTATTGGTCCGGCGATAGTATCCCAGGAATATGTCTGGGCGGCAGTGATATCCTTAGTCCTTTTCGGCCTCTTGTCCCTATTCTTCAAATATCACAAGATGGGCATCGCCATGAGGGCAACCGCTGATGACCAGCTAGCAGTTCAAGCCTGTGCCATTCCCGTAACCAGTGTTTTTTCTATGTCATGGATTTTCGCTTGTATAGTAGCTGCTATCGGCGGGATTCTAATATCCAGCATCGGTGGCATTACACACGGTTTGGTTGATACCGGTCTGAAATCGTTCTCGGTGGTGATACTGGGAGGCCTGGATTCATTTATCGGCT
>VGOF01000066.1 GCA_016875975.1 Chloroflexota bacterium
TGCTGGCCAATGCCCGTAAACCAGCCGTAGTGTAAAAGACCTCTTCAGTTCTAAAATTGGGGAAAGCTCTTCGAATCTCGGGGAGCAGATAGGCTACATCACTGGATTCCGAATACAGGATATCTAGGTCTCCAGAATAATCGGTATCGGTGGTTCCTATAAGGGAGTAACCTTGCCAGGGTATGACGAAGAAAAGGCGACCATCTGACTGAGCAAGACATACAGTGGCATTTTTGGAAAGTTGGGGAACAAGGAGATGTATACCCTTGGTTCGGCGTATTAGGCGCTTTGGATTATTGCCGAACATACTACTGACGCGATCCGCCCAGTGGCCAGCGGCATTCAATACAATGCGCGCCTTAGCTTGATGTATCTCCCCTGAAATCATATCTTTGAGCTGCACTCCGCACACGCCATTGCCACTTCTCAGCAATCCTACTACCTCGGCGTGGTTTAGCACTAAGGCACCATGTTGGGTAGCAGAGAGGACATTCTCAATGCAAAGCCGTTCCACAAAGGGTGCTTGGCAATCATAGTAGAGATATGAGCCTGCTAAACCCTTTGACTCCAGTCCTGGCTCTCTATCTAAAGTCTCTCGACGTGATAGGCGATGGCAAGAAGGGAGCGATTTGTCGAAGGATATAATGTCATAGAGTAGCATACCCATGGGCAGGGCGAGGTGGTCCATTGGCCGGGCTATTGGGATGATGAAGGGTAGGGGGTGTACCAAGTGGGGGGCAATATATAGCAGGACCTCTCGTTCTCGCATGTCCTGGCGTACTAAACCGAGCTCCAGTTGCCTGAGGTAGCGCATACCTCCGTGGATGAGGCGTGATGAGCGGGAAGTGGTGCCGTAGGCGAAATCCTCTTTTTCTAAAAGCAGCGTCTTGATACCGCGCATTGCAGCATCACGGGTAATACCAGTGCCAATAATACCTCCACCTACTATGATAAGGTCGTAACTTTCTTTTGCGAGGGCGCTGAAGTCTCTTTTTATCATGATACAATTCGGCTCAGCTTTCAGCCCAACCTCGAGCTCGTTCCACGGCACGTTTCCACTTGCTATAGAGGTTTTCCCTCTGATCTGCGGGCATCTTGGGTTCGTAGATTTCGGCAGCACGCCATTGCTTGGCGATTTGCGTAGTGTTCTGCCATAAGCCAACTGCTAACCCTGCCAGGTAAGCGGCACCGAGTGCTGTGGTTTCAGCTATTGCGGCTCGCTGAATGGGCACGCCGAGGATGTCTGATTGAAGCTGCATCAATAGAGAATTGGCGGTGCCTCCGCCGTCTACACGCAGCATCGGGATCTGCAGATTGGATTCGCTGCACATGGCCTCTACGACGTCTCGAACTTGGTAAGCGATAGCTTCTAGAGTGGCCCTGGCCAGATGTCCTCTAGTGGTGCCACGGGTGAGACCGACAAGAGTACCGCGGGCGTACATGTCCCAGTATGGTGCACCTAGACCAACAAATGCTGGTACGAAGTAGACGCCGCCGGTATCCTGAACGGAGCGAGCAAGGGTTTCGCTTTCGGCAGCGTTGGATATGATAGCCAGGCCATCCCTTAGCCATTGGATGGCTGCTCCCGTGATAAAGATGCTTCCCTCCATGGCGTAACTGACTTTGTTGTCTAGTCCCCAGGCCACGGTCGTCAGTAGCCCTTTCTGCGATGTCACTGGCTTGCCGTCGGTGTTGAGCAAGATAAACGAGCCGGTGCCATAGGTATTCTTAGTCATGCCTGGTTCATAGCATGCTTGGCCGAACAGGGCTGATTGCTGGTCTCCGGCTATAGCAGCTACCGGGATGCACTGGTCTCCTAGAAGTCCAGGTGGTGTCTCACCATATATGCAGCTAGAAGGCATTGCCCGTGGTAGGACGGCCTGCGGAATATTGAGGATAGCCAGCAAATCCCTGTCCCATTCTAGAGTATGGATATTGAACAGCATGGTTCGCGAGGCGTTACTATAGTCGGTGATATGTGCTGTATGACCGGTTAGGTTCCAGGCAAGCCAACTATCTACTGTTCCAAAAAGCAAGTCGCCGTTTTCTGCTCGTTTTTGCCCTTGTGGTATGTGGTCAAGAATCCAGCGCAGTTTTGTGGCCGAGAAATAGGCGTCTATAACTAGCCCGCTTTTATCTCTCACCATCGGGCTGTATCCCTTTTGTTTCAACTCCTCGCACATGGACGCGGTGCGCCGACATTGCCAGACGATGGCGTTGCTAACGGGTTCTCCGGTGTGGCGTTCCCAAACTATGGTGGTCTCACGCTGATTGGTGATGCCTATGCTTCTGATTTGAGTGAGATTCAATCCAGCTTTTTGGATGGCTTCTTTGGCAACCGCCAGTGACTTGCTGCATATCTCCTTGGGGTCGTGCTCTACCCAGCCGGGTTGGGGATAAAGCTGGCGTGTTTCTTGGTAGGCGGTGGAGACTACTTGCCCTTCCTTGTTAAAGATGATAGCGGTGCTTCCTGTAGTCCCCTGGTCTATGGCCAGAATGTGGTTTCCGTCTACCATATTTAGTTCTCAGCGAGGAGCTAAAAATCGGGGTTAGGATAGCACATTAGACGCTGTCTAGACAACAGGCCTCGTATATGAGTGAAAGCGATGCTGTGAGGCAGCGCGTTTCTATTGAATTTTGGCGTGTGGGGGGCTTGCTAGAGGTGCTTATTGAGCCAGGCTTCTATATCAGCCATCACCTTTTTATGCTCTGGCTCGTTAAGAATCTCATGGTATAAGCCGTCGTACAGTTTCAATGTCTTATCTTTGGAGCTTACCTTTTCATATAGTATTTTACTACCTTCGGGGCTCGACAATTTGTCATCAGCACCATGCATGATCAGCATTGGAAGCTTCAACTTTGGCATCTGCTCGGGTAGTGTTTTCCACATCCGTACCAACTCGGCTCCCATACGTGCCGGTATCTTGCCCCGGAATACCAGCGGGTCGTTCACATATGCATCAACAACTGCCTGGTCTTTGCTAAGGGCCGCAGCGTCCAGAATAGTGACGCCCATCCTAGGCATCAGGGCTGAGATGATGCCTGCCATAGCCAGGAGCACTGGTGAGACAGCCGCAGTTTGTGACAGGCTGGCACCGGACAGGATACCGCCGTCAAAGTCTTTTTGATGTTCAATCATGTAGGCAGTAGCAATAGTTCCTCCTAGGCTATGGCCTACCAGGAAAATCTTGTCTGTTTTGTGTTCCTTGCGGACGATGCCAAAGAAGGTTTCGAGATCGGTGAGGTACTCGTCGAATTTTTCAATATAGGAACGGGTGCCTTCTGATTTTCCATGTCCTCGATGGTCCATGGCCCAGACGGCATAGCCTTTTGGAACGAAGTAGTTGACCAGATTTTTGTAGCGTCCGCCATGTTCGGCCAGACCGTGGGCCACCAGCAAAACTGCTTTGGGGTCGCCCTCGGGTTCCCAGTACTGGTAGTAGATGTCTAGCCCATTGTGTCCCTTGAATTTGCCTTCGGTGTGTTTCATCGTCGCCCTCCCTTAGATTTTGTGTAAAGAAGCCTTGAATGAATTCCAGACGTACCAGTTATTGGCAAATCTTAATGGCTATCAGCATACCTGTCAATACCCTGTGGGTGTCCAGGTAGTGTGGATGAAGCTTTTTGCGCGGGTTTCTCGGATTGCAGCAATTGATAGTTGGTTGTTTTGAGTGACATGTGATATATTTTCTTTTAGCCACCTCCTCAAATATGCTGTTAGCCCGGCCCTAACCGATATCAGCGATTTGGGGGTGGCGAAATCCTCGGGCAAATTGATTGTTCGCTAAAGGGGGATGAGGCAATGACTACAGCAACTCCTGAGAAACCGAAGTTTGCCATCAAGGAGCCCAAAAGTCTCTCACAGCGTATTAAATGGCTCCGCGACTATTACTTCCAAGGCCTTAACCGGAAGTGGAATAACGAATTTACATCTTGGACTACGGGAACCCCCTGGGACTTCCAGTTCCGGGAAGGACAGTACTACATTGTTCCTGAAACCTATGCATTCTTTTCAACCTTCACCGGCGCTTTCAAGCAGACGGCAAAGAAGGTGGAACTGCATTCTGATTTCTGGAAATGGAGTCTGCCGGAGCGCCACGCTTGGTTCGTCAGGGAAGTAATGGTGCGTTATTTGCCTCATGAGATTCTGCCAGGAGACCTTATTGCTGGAGGACGTTTCAACTTGCAGGCATCTACCTGTCTAAATAAACGAGAGGCGAAGCGATATCGGAAGTTGGTCTACGGCAGAAATGGTCTTCGGGTTGCTATCCTTTGGTTACATAATCATGGCTATGGCAATGTAGGTGCTACCAGTGGTCATCTCATCCCTGATTATGCAAGGGTGATAGAGAAAGGCTGGAAGGGTATCCATGCAGATATAAAGAAGCGCTATGAGGGTCTTCCGGCCGGCGAGAAAAAAGGCAAGAAAGGGGCACAACTCAAAGCTATGATGACTGCTGCTACTATGGCCAGAAATGTGGCAGCGGAGTACAGCCGCGTGTGTGCTGAGCTTGCTGCTAAGGAAAACGATAAGGCCAGAAAGGGCGAGCTGCTTCAAATGGCTGATATGCTGGCGAAAGTGCCCTGGGAACCCGCCCAGACATTCTGGGAGGGAGTACAGTCTCTTTGGTTGACTCATATGCTGGTGATGAGTGACGAAAGTTATCCAGGGCCGGGACTTTCCTTTGGTCGTATCGACCAATATCTCTATTCGTTATGGCAGAGGTCTATCAGCGGGGGTATGGATAGGGAGTTCGGCAAGGAAATAATGAAGTGCTTTTGGATTCATGCAAACACGGCCTATGATGCTATGATACGCACCGGCGGTAACCAAGGTATCACCTCTGGATTTGGCCAGGTGGTCACGCTTTCGGGTATGGGACCTGGTGGAAAGGATATGACCAACGACCTTACTTATGCGATGCTCGAGGTAATTGACGAACTGTCTCCGATTCTGGAACCCAAGCCCAATGTTCGTTTGCATAGGAATACTCCTGATCGTCTGTATGACAAAGTACTCGACATGATTGCCTCAAGCCAGGGGGCGCCGTTTCTTTTGAACTTCGATGAACGCTCAATAGCTGGGATGATGCTGGAAGCCAAGAATGCAGCCGTGGTGAAATTGGTTAATGAAAACAATGTCTATGATTATGCCCCTGTGGGCTGTCTGGAAAATACAATGTGTGGTAATGACCGCTCGGGCACAGTTGACATAAACTTAAACCTGCTTAAAGCCGTTGAGCTAGCACTTAGTGGTGGGTACGATTTGCTCTTGTACACTGACCCCATGACAGGGAAAATTGAACCCCGCAAACGATGGGGAACTGACACTGGGAACGCTGAGAACTTCAAGACGTGGGAGCAATTTTGGAATGCATATGTTGTCCAGACCAAGTACATTATTAAGAGAATTGCTGAGCTTTATGAACGTACAGACGAAGTGCGTGCCAGGTTTCTGCCGACACCTTATCTCTCATGTCTTGTCAGGGGGTGTGCGGAAAAGGGCAAGGACGTCAACGAAGGTGGGGCTGAGCTTAACTTCGTTACGTTAGAAACGGTAACCTTCGCCACTACGGTTGATTCGCTTCTGGCTGTGAAATACCTCGTGTTCGACAATAATACTTGTACCATGGAGGAGCTAACCGATGCCTTAAGGGCTAATTGGGAAGGGCATGAAGTGTTACAAGCCAAAGCCCTTCATAAGGCGCCCAAATATGGGAGAGATGATGATATCGCTGACGAAATGGGGAAGCGAGTAATGGATTTATGGACAGAGGAAACATGGAAATACAAGTCTAGTCCTACTGGCAAGCAATTTCGTCCTGGTATGTTGAGTTGGAATTACTGGATTTCTGATGGCTACATTCTGCCAGCGAGTCCTGACGGGAGGCCCAAGGGTAAATTCCTCTCCAATGCTATTTGCCCTTCGGATGGGGCGGACATCAATGGGCCCACCGCAAACGTTAACTCGGTTGGCAAGGTCATCGGCGGTAAAGACCCTCAGGGTAATGGTCATTATCTGGAGTATTACAACTTATTGCCCAATGGTGCCAGCCACACTATAACGTTTAATCCATCTCTCATCCGTGACCCTGAACATAAGGACAAATTTAAGGCTTTTTTGCGTGGCTATACGGAAAATGGTGGCACCTGTCTGCAAGTCAATATGATAAATGCGGACATGCTAAGGGATGCTCAGAAGCATCCTGAGAGCTATCGGCACTTGTTGGTTCGTGTCACTGGCTATAATGCCTACTTTACGTCCATTGGCAGAGAGTTGCAAAATGAGATTATAGCCCGCGAAAGCCATCGACTCTAGCAGGGCTGTTTGGGGCCATGAAAAGCAATCGAATCGCCATCTCTGAACAAACGGTATCAACAGGAGGCGAGTTGCTGACGAGTGCGGGAGTGAACCTAACCGGATTGGTACTTCATTTGCAAAGGTTTTCTACGGAGGATGGCCCAGGCATACGTACCACGGTATTTTTCAAAGGGTGCCCGATGCGCTGCTGGTGGTGTCATAATCCTGAGAGTATATCGATGGCTCCACAAGTGCAGTGGCTGGAAAATCGCTGCATTGGATGTGGAACTTGCATTAGAACTTGCCCTCACGGTTGTATAGCTAAGGTGGAGAATGGAGTGGCCATTGACCGAAAGCTTTGCACTGGATGTGGCTTGTGTGCTGATGAGTGCCCATCCAACGCTATGGAGCTTCTGGGCAAATGGGTAGGCGTGGAGGAGATAATCAACGAATTGGTCAAGGACCAGGCGTATTTTGAGAAATCTGGTGGGGGTGTGACTTTGTCGGGTGGTGAGCCCACTATGCAGCCTGATTTCGCAGCCATGGTGCTTCGACGATTAAAAGAAAGAGGTATAAATACTGCTATCGATACTTGTGGAGTTTGCTCTGAGGCCAGTCTTGATAAGCTCTTACCCTATACCGATATCGTGCTCTTTGATTTGAAAGAGGCAGAGGCGCGGAAGCATCACGAGTTTACAGGGCAACACAATCAGAAGGTCTTCGACAATCTGCTATATATCAGGGATTACATCGTTGAGTATTTGCCTGAGAAAGTGCTATGGATCAGGACGCCTCTCATCCCTGGGGCAACTGCTGTGCCTGAAAATATTGCCGCACTTGGTGCTTTCATTGCCGGGGAATTGGATGGTATAGTCCAGCGATGGGAACTCTGTGCTTTCAATAACCTTTGCCGCGATAAGTATCGCAGGCTGGAAATTTCTTGGAAATATGCTGACACACCGCTGATGAGCAAAGACATGGTGGACGAACTGGAGCAATGTGCCAAACGGTCAGGTGTTGACCCTAAGGTTGTAATCGCTACCGGCGCAACGAAAGTTGAAGATATATAGGGGGCTAACATGAATGTTCAGGGAGCCGTATGCAAATCCTTTGCAGGGTTCGATATCGAGAGCTTATGCGTGGAGTTGAAGGTGGGGTTGCTGGCCACAATAAGTGAT
>VGOF01000067.1 GCA_016875975.1 Chloroflexota bacterium
TTTACCATTTTGGAGAGGTTGATGGATGCCAGGTTGCAGGACTCAAAGGGGAGAAGTGGTTGTTCTCCACAGGGGTTGGTACTTTCGATCTGCCCTAGTTGTGGTGTGGGATTATGCCTGTTGATATTGTCGATGAAGACTATGCCTGGGTCGCCGGTTCGCCAGGCCATTTCTGTAATCTTGTCAAAGACTTCTCTGGCTGAGAGGGTTCCTGATTTCTCTTTGGTTCGGGGGTTTATTAGTTCGTATTCTCTGCCTTTTTCTGCTGCGTCCATGAACTGGGTGGTCACGGCGACTGAAATGTTGAAATTTGTAAGGGCTCTTGACTCGGTCTTGGATGTGATGAATTCCACGATGTCTGGATGGTCTACACGCAGTATGGCCATGTTGGCACCGCGTCTCATACCGCCTTGCTTGATGACGTCGGTGGCGGTGTCGAATGCTCTCATAAACGAGACAGGCCCGCTGGCAACACCGCCCGTCGAGCCAACCCTATCCTTTTCTGGTCTAAGTCTGGAAAACGAGAAGCCAGTGCCACCACCGCTCTTGTGGATTAGGGCGGTGTATTTTACCGCGTCGAAGATGGATTCCATGGAATCATCAATGGGGATAACGAAACAGGCCGATAGTTGTCCCAACTCGCGTCCGGCGTTCATCAAGGTGGGGGAATTGGGCAAGAAGTCTAGTGATGTCATGAGTTGGAAAAACTGTTCTTCCCAGAGAGCGGCGTTTGCTTTCGGGTCATATAACAACTCAGCCGCAGCCACATGCTGCGCCACACGCCTGAACATCTGCTCTGGGGTCTCTATCACGCGCCCTTGCTCATCCTTTATCAGGTATCTCTTTTCCAAGACGGTCATAGCATTCTCGCGGAGTTCTAGTTCTGGCGTGGTCTCTACTGCCATGTCTGGTAAGGGTAGCTCAGTTGTCGATGACTCGTTTTTATAGGTTTTCATTGCCAAAATCTCCTTAACTGCGGCTTCTATTTGGGACGCAGATGGCAGTTGTTTGCTTCTTGGTGAGACGAGGTCTTCCATCCCTGGGAGTGTCGGTTTTGGCTCCAGCCTGTTGATTACTTGGTTGGTAAGTTCTTCTAGTAGCTGCCTATCGGTGATACCCATGGACTCGGCAGAAGCGAAAATGGCCCGAGCTATGCGATTATGCTCAGCGGCATTTTTATTTTGTCCAGGTTGCCTGGTCACCTGTTTCTCCTCCGTCCGCGACGGTTAGGGTAGGAAGACTCCTCCTGTGATATTAGCCTTAGCTGTCCACGTGGTGGTATTCTTGATTTGCTTTCGACTAGCATGTCTACTTCTTGCTTTAGGGTAGCCAAGTCAGCGAATTCGCGGTAAACGCTGGCAAATCGAATATGGGCTATATGGTCCAGCTCTTGCAGTCTTTCGATTACCATATCACCAACTATGGAGCTGGGAATCTCTGCTTTGCCCAAGCGATAAAGCTCGATTTCGATGTTGTCCACCAACTTTTCGATGGCACCGATGGGGAGTGGGCGCTTTTCACAGGCTTTACGGATGCCGGTGAGAAGCTTGTCACGGTTGAATTCTTCGCGTCTGCCATCCTTTTTTATTATGAGGAGATTGGTAGATTGTAGACGCTCGTAAGTGGTGAAACGGGATTTACAGACAACGCATTCTCGGCGTCGCCGGATTCCGTCGCCCACACTCCTCGAATCGATTACCTTCGATTCTGGTTCACCACAGGAAGGACACTTCATCTATCAGCCCATTGCACTACAAAATGTGGTGCATGGTCAGAGTAACACAATATATTGATAATGTCAAGCGGAATTATGTGGATAAAAATATAGAGCGACAATGTTTCTGTCGCTCTATATTGGGAAGGGGAGGTAGAGTGGAAGCAGGTTAACGCGGCATCCTCGTCTCGGAAGGGTGAGGAGCTACGGGGGAGGCAGTGGGGTAGCGTGATGAGTGGCGTAGGAATGATGGGACGTCCAGGCTGTCTTCAGCTACGCCACGTAGCAATCTGCGAAGTTCTGCTTCTGTGGGTACGCCGGCTCCGTATTGTGCGGTGAAACCGGTGGCTATTATGGTTATCTGCAGGTCTTCTCCTAGTGTTTCGTTGAAGACGACGCCGAAGATGATGTTGGCCTCTGGGTCTACTGCTGAGGCGATTACCTCTGCTGCCTCGTTGCATTCGAAGAGAGTCAGATTAGCACCGCCACACACATTGAATAGCACGCCCTTGGAGCCGTTTATGGATACGTCCAGGAGTGGACTATTGAGGGCTGCTTTAGCGGCGTCGACGGCTCGGTTTTGGCCACGGGCTCGGCCTACGGACATCCATGCCGGGCCCGCATTCTTCATTATTGATCTGATGTCGGCGAAGTCGAGGTTGATCAAGCCAGGTACTGTGACCACTTCGGCAATGGCTTGGACGCCCAGTCGAAGCACATCGTCTGCCAGTCGAAAGGCGTTGTCTACCGTGGTTTTGGCATCACAGAGTTCAAGGAGCCGGTCATTTGGTATGATGACGAGGGTGTCTACCTTGTCACAAAGCTCCAGGACCCCTTCTTCGGCTACTTTGGATCGGCGAGCGCCTTCGAAACTAAATGGTTTGGTGACGATGGCTATTGTAAGGGCATCGCTGCCCCTGGATACTTCAGCGACAACAGGAATGCTGCCAGTTCCAGTGCCGCCGCCCATACCAGCAGTTAGGAATACCATGTCGGCGCCGTCTATGACTTCTTGAATTGCCTGACGGCTTTCTTCAGCCGCACCTTTGCCGACTCTGTGGTCACCTCCAGCCCCCAAGCCGCGCGTCAGTTTTTCTCCGAGTTGAACACGTATGGGCACTTCAGCCAGCGCCAATGCCTGGGCATCGGTATTCATAGCTATGAATTCTACTCCCTTGATGCCCTCGCGGACCATTCGCGTAATAGCATTGGAACCGCCGCCGCCCATGCCGATTGCTTTGATTCTAGCTGGAGCTGTTGAGAATGTCGATTTTGCCATTCTTTGCCTCCTTCTGTACTTATATTATGCTTGGGCTACATTCCGAAGAACTTCTTCAGCAAGTTGAGGATACCGCCGATGGAGCCGTTATTCTTGTTGCGGTATTCCCAAGTTGGCTTGCCCTGGTTATTGACACCCCAGAGGACAAGGCCGACTCCTGTGGCATGAGCTGGGTCGTGCAGGATGTCGGTAATGCCGTAGACTCCCATTGGCTCGCCTATCCTTGTCTGAATACGTATGGTCGAACGTGCCAAGACTTCGAGGCCTGCTAGTTTTGAGCCCCCTCCCGTTAGTACCAGACCAGCGGGAGCTAACGAAGCGTAGTTGGAGTCGGGCATTTCCAGAAGGATAAGCCGCAGCAATTCCTCCATGCGTACTTTTATTATGTTGCAGAGGTCGCGATAAGAAACGCTGTGGCCATTTTCTACATTAAGATTTGAGTCATCGCTCTTTGCTAGAACGTCGGGATATACGTTTCCGTATTTCCTTTTCATGGCCTCGGCGATTTCAAATGGTAGTCCCAGGCCGATAGACAGGTCACTTGTAACTTGGTATCCTGCTACTGGGATTATGGAGGTGTGGTAGATGCTGCCATCTTTGAATACGGCTACATCGGTAGTGCCGCCGCCGATATCGGCCAGGATGACACCAACCTCTCTTTCCTCTGGAGTAAGCACTGCCTCGCCGCTAGCCAGAGGTTCTAGAATGAGGTCGGCTATCTCCACTCCGACGCTGCGAACACACTTGACCAGGTTCTGCACTGAAGCTACAGCGGCTGTAATGATGTGAGTTTCAACATCTAACCGAAAGCCATGCATGCCGATTGGGTTCTTGATTCGCTCCTGGTTATCGAGTGTGTATCCACGCGGGATAGCATGGATTATTTTCCGGTCATCTGGGATATTTACATGCTGTGCGGAGTCCAATACGCGCTTCAGGTCATCAGGCCTGACTAGACGGTCATTGCGCGGTATTGCTACTACGCCTTTAGTGTTTGTGGAGGTGATGTGCCGACCGGTGACACCAATATAAGCCGACTCTACCTTTACGCCACTGGCTTGTTCGGCTCTCCTGACAGATTCGGCGACGCTTTCCCGCGCCTCATCCACATTCACGACCATCCCTTTGTGCAGGCCGTGTGATGGCACCAGACCTACACCCAAGACCTGCACATTACCTCCTGAGTCCAGGGTTGAAATGATGGTGCATATTTTTGTAGTGCCGACGTCAATGGATGATATGATCTTTTTCATTTTGTTACCTGCCTCCTTTGCTTTTATTTATTTATATATAGGTTTTCCTTCCTAATAACTGCTAAAGACGTTCTGCTGTTCTTAGCCTAGCGCTGCGGCTACGAGGATTCAATGCAATTTCGCCAGGTGATGGTTTGATTGCCTTTCTAGATATCAGCGCCAGCGCAGGTTTGTGACCGCACTGACATACTGGTGTATCTGGTGGGCATAGGCAAGCTTTGCTTTCCCTCATCATGAATTGCTTGGCTATGCGGTCTTCCAACGAGTGGTAGCTGATGACTGCTAGTCTACCCTTGTGGTCGAGGCAATTCACAGCCTGTTCAAGAGCACTGGCCAAATTGGCTAACTCATGGTTGACTGCTATGCGCAACGCCATAAATGTTCTGGTGGCAGGGTGTATCTTCTCGGCGCGTCTGCCTACTGCTTGTTCTATTGTCTGTGCCAGCTTGGCAGTGCTCGATATGGGGCGATTATTGATGATATATCTGGCTATGCGACGGCTGTAACGTTCTTCACCGTAGTTCCAGATGATGTGCGCCAGGTCGTTCTCGGTGTATGTATCAACTATATCAGAGGCAGCTAGTTGCTGGGTTGGGTCAAAACGCATATCTAGTGGGCTGTCGTACTGGAAGCTGAAGCCGCGTCCTGGAGCTTCGAGTTGAGCTGACGAAATGCCGAGGTCGAGCAGAATCCCGTGGACTGGCAGGAAGTCATTTTCTTTGCAGATTCTCTCCAAGTTAGCGAAGTTGTCATTGACCATGATAGTTGTCCTGGTGTAATCCGCCAGTGTGACCTTGGCTAATCTAATTGCATCAGGGTCTGCGTCGATACCTAGCAACATGCCAGCCGGCTGGCTGTTTTCTAGAATTGATTTGGCATGCCCGCCTAGCCCCAATGTGCAGTCCACATATCGTTTTCCAGGCTGGACATTGAGTGCCCCTAGGACTTCCTCGAGCAACACTGGTATATGAATGGGCATAGCCATGACCGGACTCATTGCTGACCCTCAAGGCTTTCTATTATTTGGTAAGCTTTTTCCTCGGCAGATGTCTTTGCTTGTTCCCAAAGCTTCGGGTCCCAGATCTCGAAATAGTTGTTGGCGCCCACCACGATAGCCGTGTCTTCTATTTGAGCGTGCTGTCGAAGCTTTGTGGGTAAGGCTGTTCTTCCTTGTCCATCGAGGGATGCTGGGTATGCCGAACTGAACATCTGTCGGTTAAGCATTCTTAAGCTCTCAGAGGCGATAGTCTTTGCTGTGAGTCCGTTGGCTACCCGATGCCATTCAGCCAGCGGATAGCCTATTACGCAGGTCTCGACTCCTTTCGTGAGTATCATCTCAAGCCCTAGCTCCTGACGGAACTTCGGTGGTAGGGGTAGCCTACCTTTGCTGTCTACCCTGTATTCATATTCGCCCAGAAACATGCTGTTCTCTTTGGCTATTTAAGCCAGTGTAGCCTCTTCTTGAATTTGCTGTGGCTGAACCCAATCGTCCCAAGATTGGAGTTCGCCTAATTTAGCGAAATATTCGCGTGCTTGGTCGCCGTAATGAAGCGAGTACAGCGTTGAGGAGCCGCAGTTATGGTGTTCCTCGACGATTCTCTGTTCAGCTAGCATCTTGATTCGGTTTTTCAAATTGGTTCTCGTGGTATCTATGGCGCCGGCAATAGCTTCGAGGCTGAACCTCGTTCGGGGATGCTGTTGCCAGAAGCGGATCAGTCTTCTTTCGAGTCCCTGATGGCTATCTTTGATATATTGAGTGGCAACATCTAAAATTTCTTCTACTGTGACGCCGTTGGTGCTCCACCTGGCTACCACCTTATCTTTGTCTTTCAACATAATGACGTGCGTATCTTCTTCCAAGTGTAGCCCTGTTGTGTTGCTATGCCTGTTGCCCAGAAAGTGAAACAGCTCGTGGTCTGCCATCCGGTTTCGTAAGCAGTTGATTACCATGATATTTCACCCTTTTTCACCACTTTTCACCATTACCTACCATTATAAAACACATTCCCACCACTTTGTCAATACCCTTTACCCTAAATTTCCCACAAATCCGCTTATTTTTTTGTACAGAACCGCAAGATGTCAGGATGATGTTTTACAAAATGTAGGGCTGCGTGGTCAGTGGGATACAACATATTGAGTTTAATATTATGTAGTAGCTATGATGGTAGTTTGAAGAGGTTGTTATCGTGGTGTCCCTGTCAAATATATGTGTGGTAAAATAGGCAGATGTTTTCTGTTGGTGTATTGGTGATTAGCGATAAAAGCTCTCGTGGTGAGCGGCGAGATGAGAGCGGGCCTGCAATCAGGGAATGTATTAGTGTGTTGCCTGTTCAGGTGGCTGAATATGATATCGTACCAGATGAGAAGGAGATCATATCGGATAAGCTTAAGGAGTGGGTGGATGAAAAGGGATTGGCTCTCGTGCTCACCAGTGGGGGGACTGGATTATCTCCGCGGGATGTAACTCCGGAGGCAACCTTAGCTGTTATCGATAGAGTAGTGCCTGGGTTGGTTGAGGCTATGCGAATGGAGACTATGAAGCGAAAAACCGAAGCTATACTCAGTCGTGCTGTGGCTGGCATACGGGGTAGATGCGTGATTATTAATTTGCCTGGTAGTCCCAGGGGTGTACGTGAATGTTTAGATGTCATATTGCCGGTTTTGCCTCACGCCATAGACATTGCTAGTGGTAAGTCGTGTGAAGATAGTCATGGTGGGAGCTAGATTGATGCGCATAGATATTCTGACGTTGTTTCCTGACATGTTTGGAGGATTTTTTACTTGTAGCATTGTGGGGAGAGCTGTGGGAAGGGGCTTGGTTGATATCAGGCTTCATGACATAAGAGCTTTCACCTACGACAAGCATCATGTTGTTGATGATTATCCTTATGGTGGTGGAGCTGGCATGGTGCTAAAGCCAGAACCTGTATTTGAAGCCGCCGAATTTGCTAAGCAAGACGCTGGATTGTCGTCTGTGCATACGGTTTTGCTTAGCCCGCAGGGACGTCTTCTCAACCAGAACATTGTTCGAGAACTCTCCGGCTACCAACAGCTTGTTCTTGTTTGTGGTCATTATGAGGGTATTGACGAGAGAGTGGCTGCGTATTTGACTGACGAAGAGATCAGTATTGGCGATTATGTACTTAGCGGTGG
>VGOF01000068.1 GCA_016875975.1 Chloroflexota bacterium
AAAAGAAAGAGGTATAAATACTGCTATCGATACTTGTGGAGTTTGCTCTGAGGCCAGTCTTGATAAGCTCTTACCCTATACCGATATCGTGCTCTTTGATTTGAAAGAGGCAGAGGAGAAGAAGCATCACGAGTTTACGGGGCAACACAATCAGAAGGTCTTCGATAGTCTATTATATGTCAGGGATTACATCGTTGAATGTTTGCCTGAGAAAGTGCTATGGATCAGGACGCCTCTCATCCCGGGGGCAACTGCTATGCCTGAAAATATTGCCGCACTTGGTGCTTTCATTGCCGGGAGCTTGGATGGTATAGTCCAGCGATGGGAACTCTGTGCTTTCAATAACCTTTGCCGTGATAAATATCGCAGGCTGGAAATTTCTTGGAAATATGCTGACACACCGCTGATGAGCAAAGACATGGTGGACGAACTGGAGCAATGTGCCAAACGGTCAGGTGTTGACCCTAAGATTGTAATCGCTACCGGCGCAACGAAAGTTGAAGATATATAGGGGGCTAACATGAATGTTCAGGGAGCCGTATGCAAATCCTTTGCAGGGTCCGATATCGAGAGCTTATGCGTGGAGTTGAAGGTGGGGTTGCTGGCCACAATAAGTGATGAAGGGTTGCCTCATTTGACGTTGATTTCTACGCTTCAGCCGAATTCTCCTACACAGCTGGTTTTTGGACAATTTGCGGAAGGATTGAGCAAAGTCAACATCAAGAAGAATCACAAGGTTGGGTTCCTAATACTGACGTTAGACCGTAACATGTGGCGTGGTAGAGCTAATTTCACGCGTACGGCGAGAGGCGGGAAAGAATTTGACATGTTCAATAACATCCCCATGTTTCGCTACAACGCCTATTTTGGTATTCATACGGTTTATTATATGGACTTGTTGGAGCATTATGGCAAGGAACCACTGCCAATGGGTAGCATCATACAAGCAGCCCTCAAGACTATGTTCGCTAAGGCTTTTTCTTCGAAAAAGGGTAAGTGTGAGGTGCTGAACTTCTGGACGCGCCAATTGATAGACAAGCTGTCAAATCTCAAATTTATATCTTATGTAGATGGAGATGGCTATCCTGTGATTATTCCGGTTATCCAAGCCCAAACCCTTGGCAGCGAAAGGGTAGTGTTTGCAGCCTCGGCTTATAGTGAGGAGGTAAATGCAATTCCAGTGAATGCCGCGGTTGCTCTTTTTTGCATGTCCTTTGATATGGAAGATGTTTTGCTGCGAGGAAGATACGAGGGAATACGAGGAATGGGTGGAGTCCAGTGTGGGAGCATGTCTGTTAACTGGGTTTATAGTCCAATGCCGCCTAAACCAGAGCAGGTTTATCCCGAGACCCGGTTTGAAGCGGTGACCTCTTTTTAGTTTGTAAATCTAGATTGAGGTGGTGCTGGATTGGGCATATCATAAATTTTCATGTCTGTTTTCAGTGTTAACCAGGGTAGGTCAGGGGGGCTTGACATGGTCATGGGGTGGTAGTGTATTATATTTAGAAATCGTTTCGCCTGGTGGCGACCAAGTCTACAGCGAGGTTTCTCTATGAGTGATTGTGTTTTTGATGGAGTTCAGTTGTGGGTGTAACAACAAAAGACGATGTTAAGCTAGAAGTTAATAGTATCAGCCTGAGTTTTGGCCAATTGCGCGCTTTAGACGGGGTTGATATTGAGGTCAAAGGGTCTGAGATTCTAGCTGTCATCGGGCCCAATGGTGCTGGTAAGAGCTGCTTACTGAATTGCATAAATGGATTTTATCGCCCTCAGGAGGGCGATATTTATTTTGCGGACCAGAAAATCACCCGAATGCCTACCCATAAGATAGCTGAAATGGGGGTGTCTCGTACTTTCCAGAACATCGAACTTTATGCAGGGCTGACCGTGCTGGATAATCTCATGGCGGCCAGGCATATACGTATGAAGCAGGGGGCATTGACTGGGGCACTCTATTTTGGGCCAACATATAAAGAAGAAATCGAACATCGCAGGGTGGTGGAAGATATCATCGATTTTTTGGAGATGGAGCCAATCAGGAAAAAGGTAGTGGCTCTCTTACCCTATGGGATGCGGAAGCGGGTTGAGTTGGGGAGAGCCTTGGCATTGGAACCGAAGCTTCTCTTGCTCGATGAACCTATGGCTGGGATGAATATAGACGAGAAAGAGGATATGGCTCGATTTGTCATCGACACTATCGAGCTGAGACGGATCCCAATCGTTCTCGTTGAACATGATATGGAAGTGGTCATGGACATCGCCGACAGGATAGTTGTCCTTGACTTCGGACACAAGATTGCTGAAGGTACACCTGGTGAAATAAGGGCAAATCCTGCCGTAATCAAAGCCTATTTGGGTGAGTAAGAAAATGACAACAAGTTCTAGACCTATGTTTGATACTGCCGCCAAATACCTGCGACACAACTACCTGCAATATGGTGACAAAAAAGTGGCGATGCGAGTGAAAGATATGGGTATTTGGCAGTCATATACCTGGAAGGACTATTACGAGAAAGCGAAATACTTCTCTCTTGGTCTTATCAGTCTTGGGCTGGAACATGGAGATAAGGTGGCGATTTTGGGAGAGAACAAGCCGGAATGGTATTGGGCTGAGTTGGCAGCAGGGGCAGCCGGTGCTGTGGTGACCGGAATATTTGTGGACTGTCTGCCGACGGAGGTCAAGTACTATGTTGAGAACTCTGAGTCCAAATTTGTTGTAGCCCATGACCAGGAGCAGGTTGATAAGTTTTTGAATCCGTACAAGGATAGAGAAGGCAATGAGCATCCTCCACTAAAGGAGGAATTACCTCTGCTCAAAAAGGTCATTTTCTGGGATTCGAAGGGGATACTGGGATATGAAGGCATTCCAATAGGTGATTATGACGATCCCATTCTGATGAGCTTTGAACAGGTCTTGGAGTTGGGCAAAGAGTACGAAAAGGTTCACCCTGGCTCATTCGAAGAGAATATCGAGAAAACAAGTGGTGAAGACATAGGGCTCTTCATGTACACATCGGGGACAACAGGGTTGCCCAAAGCCGCCATGATGCAAAACAGAACTTCACAACTGACAAACAAGGCGTGGGATTATATTGACAAATGGAGTGCCAATGAACAATATGTCTCCTTCTTGCCTCCAGCCTGGGTCACCGAGCAGGGATTGGGAATAGGTGCGAACTTACTCACTGGCATGGAGGTAAACTTCCCGGAGGAGCCAGAGACAGTGTTGGAGAACATAAGAGAAATCGGGCCAGGTATTTTGTTCTGGGGGCCAGCGAACTGGGAAAATGTCAGCAGGATGATACAGGCGAAGATAATCGATACCAGTCCACTAAGGAGGTTACTATATCACATATGCCTGCCTATAGGCTACAAAGTGGGCGATTTACGGTTAGCTGCTAAGAGGGTCGGTTGGTTTTGGCAATTTTTGTATTGGCTGGCCAATATGGTGGTATTTCGGGCTCTCAAAGATAAGGTTGGCCTATCTAAGGTTCGGATTGCCTATAGTGCCGGCTCGGCAATAAGCCCTGATATCTTTCGCTATTTCCAGGCTCTTGGGGTCAAGCTTAAGCAACTTTATGGTAGTACAGAGATGGGACTGGTTACCATACATCCTGATGATGATGTCAGACCTGAGACCTGTGGTCCGCTCATGCCTGGCTACGAGTGTCGTCTGGATAGCGACGGGGAAATAATGGTCAGGAGCGAGATGCTTTTTGCCGGATACTACAAGAAGCCTGAGGCAACGAAGGAGAAATACAGGGGCGATTGGTATACCAGTGGTGACTTTGGCCACATTGATGAGCACGGTCATCTCATTTGTATTGACAGAATGGACCATCTGAAAGAACTCAGAGGCGGGCGCAAGTTTTCACCGCAGTTTGCAGAAATAAGATTGAGGTTTAGTCCTTATATTAAGGGGGCATTGGTTGTAGGTAGCGAGGACAGGGATTTCGTCACTACCATCATAAATACTGATATAGAAAACGTGGGGCGTTGGGCTGAAGCTAGACGAATTCCTTATACCACGTTCAGTGACCTGTCTCAAAAACCGGAGGTTATAAAACTGGTTGAAGGAGAGATCCGGAGGGTGAACAGGAGCCTTCCTGAGTGGAATAGAATAAAGAAATTCGTGAATCTTCACAAGGAATTCGATGCTGACGATGCGGAACTTACCAGAACCAGGAAGTTACGGCGCGATTTTATCGAGGAAAGATACGGATACCTGATAGAAGCGCTGTATGGGGATAAGGCCGAGCTGCAAGTAGAAGCTCCTATCACATATCGCGATGGTCGAACGGGGACGATAATAACGTCCGTCAAGGTCAACACTGTTGAGTAAGGCACACTCAGGGTAAGGAGGAGACGTGCAGTTCTTTCTCGAGCTAAGCATCAATGGTCTTGTTATCGGAATGCTGTATGCCTTGGTGGCAGTGGCAATAGTCATAGTATGCAAGGCCACGCAGGTGGTAAGTCTGGCTCACGGGCAGTTGTTGGCTTTCGGAGCTCTATTCTTTTATCTGGGTTATGTTGCTTTGGGATGGCCACTCTGGGTTAGCGGCTTATTTGCTTTGGCTTTAGGTGCCATACTGGGGTTTGCTGCTGAGCGCCTTTGTCTAAGGCCGCTGATTGGCCAGCCTTTATTCTCCGGTTTTTTGATGACCTTTGCCATCTTTATGGTGCTGGACGGAGTTTTTGCTCTTATCCTGAAGGGTGAGGCATGGGGGTTCCCGGACTTCTTACCCAGGGGCGATATTGTTATCGCAGGCATTCGCGTACATATAAGTGGTCTATACAGCATTGCTATCTGCTTCCTGACATTCGGCTTGGTCGTGCTCTTGTTCCAGTACACTAAAATGGGCCTGGGAATGCGGGCTACAGCCGAATCTCACAAATTATCCCAGAGCGTGGGCATAAACGTAAGGACTATCTTTTCAATGGTGTGGATTATATCTGCTGTAGTCGCTGTAGTCGCCGGGGTTATGCTGGCGCGCTACTATGATATTCGTTTTATGCTGACCATGGTCGCCTTCAAGGCAATGGTGGTAGCCATTGTGGGTGGGTTGGATTCCTTGAAAGGCGCTGTTGTTGGTGGGCTGATACTTGGTTGGGTGGAAAACGTGGCTGCTGGATATCTTGACCCTCTTGTAGGTGGTGGCATAATGGAGGTTGCGGGGTATATCCTGCTGCTTTTTATACTATTAGTTAGACCGTATGGCATTTTTGGGCTAGTTCGCGTGGAAAGGATCTGATATGCTTCCGTGTGGCACATTTAACGAGGACTACGGCAAAGATACAGCAGTCATCAGGACAAGACTGCAGTGGATTGTCACGATATCAGCTATTGTTTTGTTGCTACTGGTGCCTCTCTTCGGCAGCTATTACTATATTGGTCTGATTAACAAGATTGCAATCACCATAATAGCTGTGCTTGGATTGCAGTTGATGATGGGCTACTGCGGGCTGATTTCATTTGGTCAGGTAGCGTTCATGGCAATAGGTGCTTATGCTTCGGCTATACTTACCGCCACCTATGGCTGGCCATTCTGGCTAGCGTTGCCAGTTTCTGGCATTGTCGCCGGAATTTTAGGCATTATCGGTGGTGCACCATCCATGAGAATCAAGGGGTTTTACCTAGCTCTGGCCACTCTGGCCATCTACTATATTGTGGTCTGGTTGATAATTCACCTGAATATAACTGGTGGGGTCAAGGGGTTACACGTACCACCACCAACGATAGGCGGGTTTGCCTTCGATAGCGATGAGAAAATCTATTATATCATTGTGCCTGTGATGCTGCTGATGACCTATTTTGCCAAGAATTTGACCAGGTCTAGAGTAGGCAGGGCTTTTGTAGCCATCAGAGACAATGACCTGGCAGCGGCGGTGATGGGTGTGAACTTGTTCTATTATAAACTGCTCGCCTTTTTCATCGGCTGCTTTTTTGCTGGCATTGCCGGCTCCTTATTTGCCCATTGGATGATGTACGTCAACGTGGAACAGTTCCCACTGACTGATGCGGTCTTTTTCATTGGTATGCTTATCGTTGGTGGACTTGGTACGATAACTGGCGTGTTTTTCGGTACTCTTCTTATCAGTTTGCTTATCGAGGGCGTTACTTTCGCATCGCCGATGCTGACGAAGCTGCTTCCGGCATTAGGCATGGCACCAGCAGCAGCGCTGGCTGCCAGTTCCTTTGGTGTCATCATTGCTCTCTTCTTGATTTTTGAACCCAGGGGGCTGGCTCATCGCTGGACTATCTTCAAAGCATCCTATCGGCTTTTCCCGTTTGCCTATTGATGATTTACTAGTGGAGCTTTGAGGCACGAATAGCTTCAGAAAAAGGGGGTGAGAATGGGTGTGGCATAATTCGGAACAAACTGCAGGAGCTATTTTATAGGAGGTGAATGGGTTTAATGCACAAAGCTAAGTTTTTGGTGATGAGCGCTTGCATACTTATTGTGCTGGTGGCTTTGCTCTCAGTTTCTGCTTGTGCCCCTAAGGCACCATCAGCGGAGAAAGTCGTGACTTACCTCAGCATTGGCGACTATACCGGGCCTATTGCAGGGCTCAATGTGCCTGCTGATAGTGGTTGCGGGGACATGTTCAAGGAGATAAATGCCAAAGGTGGTGTAGATGGGGTGAAGGTGAATGCCATTTTCGTCGATACACGATATGATACAGCGCGTGGCATATCTGCTTATAAGAGGTACCGAACTGAGCCCAAGCTCTTAGTGGTCAATGCTATCAAGACAGATGTAAGCAAGGCAATTGACCCCCTGACTGCTAAGGATAAGGTGTTGAGGCTTACCGCCGGTGATGGTGAATTCCAGGCAAATATTGGCTGGTGTTTCATCTGGGGACCGGTGTATCAGAATGCCTTTGGTGCTACCATTGATTTTATCCTGGCTGACTGGAAAGCCAAGGGAAAGGCCGGCGTGCCGACCATTGGCTATATGTCTTGGGATAGTGCCTATGGTCGCGAGCCATTGCGTGGTGGCCAGGAATATGCCGAGAAAATGGGTGTGAAGCTGCTGAAGCCGGAGTTCTTTCCTCTCGGCGCAGCAGACCATACTGTGTGGCTTGCCAGGATAAATGAAGGAGGAGCCAACTACTGCATAATCGGTGGCGTGGACCCAACGCCCACTCTTATCATGAGAGATGCCATGAAGTTGGGGTTGAAGGACAAGATGCAATTTGTCGATGCTACATACTGGGGACCAACTGAGGCGGTTGGCATCAAGCTGCATCCTGAGGCTACCGAAGGGACGTGGGTGATTAGCTTTTATCTCCGTGGGGATGATGCCTGGTCGTTGCCTTTAGCCCAATATATGATACCGAAGTATCAGGGGAAGAGTGTTGATGAGTTCCGTAAGAC
>VGOF01000069.1 GCA_016875975.1 Chloroflexota bacterium
AAGTTAATGCTGGAACAATTTGGAGATGGATATAAGTCATACATGAATAGGACAGGGCGGATAATTCCGCGCTTAGCCAAATGATTCTTTTTGAACTGGAGTAACAAGGACGTCTTGCAGCAGATCTGCCATATGAGATTGCTCGGATAGCTTAAAATGGGTAAGTCAGAAAACGTATTGGAATATGCTTTTAACGCCCGTGCTATTGCGGTGGTTCGCGATGACAAAAGGGGCTAAGTTAGTGCGTGTCGCCCACCCTCGGGTTCTTCCTAGGAAGGACGGGTGACCGTCACCTGGTTAAAGTGCCACTTGTCCTTCCCACGGAGACCTGTGGGCAGGTGGTGCCTAAGAATAATGGTTTATCTGGATGGCAGGAAATTGATATAATTGTCTGAGAGTTAGCATCAAGAGGTATTGCCTATCCATGGTGAGAAGCTACACGGCGAAATATACCAAAATAAGCTCTGGTTATATGGGGCAGCTTGTTGAGTGGCCAGAGGTAATCACTGAGGGGAAGACGATAGAGGAGTGCAGAGAGATGCTCAGGGATGTCCTCCGGGAGATGGTGTTGGCATACAGTCAGCGGGGACAGGAAATACCACCTGGCGGAGATCTCCTCGAGCAAGTGCTTGTCGAGGCATAGGGTTGTCGGTTAAGCGCAGAGACCTGGTGAAATACCTTGAATCGAATGGGTTTTACCTTCTGCGCGAGGGTGCTAAGCACTCCATCTACACAGACGATACTAAAACAGTGCCAGTAAAGAGGTGTCGCCTGCTTGACCGGATAACTGCCAACCAACTGTGCAAGCAGGCGGGCCTCGCTCCAAAGTTTTAGTTCTTTATTACGTGACATTTGCCTTCGGCAGGTGGTGCTCCCGGAAAGGGGCACCTGTCCTTCCCACGAAGGACCTGTGGGTATGTGTGGCGCCGGAGAAAGAATAACGTGATTTGTGCGGTGGTGGGTTTTCGAACCCACCCTACTACTCATTTTGGGACTACCACATCCCGATTGCATCGTGATTCGCAATCCGATCAGTAGATGGTGAACCTTTCACTATTTTGTCATTAAGGGATTGTAATTGCCAAGTCTAAAACGCACTGCTCAGCATGTTTTTTGATCGCATCTACGATCTGTGCAGGCGGTAATTGTAAATCCGTATCTGCCGTTTCTCTTATATGTAGCTGGTCACACCAGAAGATTGACTCACCCTTAGGAAGTCGGCTAAGAACATCTTTGATTGCGTCTACACCTACTACATGGATTTTTACCCACCCAGTTTCAGGGGTGGAATCCTCTTTAGAAGTTATTTCTTTCAGCGTCTTAGTGCGATTGGTACCTGTGATTAAAGTGAAATGCCACTGGCCGTTTTCTGGCCAGGAATAAAGCTCGTATCCTTTGAAAGAATGGGGCAACTTATCTATTGCTGTTTTTGACAGCTTGTTGATTAATTTGCCCGCTTGTTCCAGCGATTTCATCACTGCTGGGTTATTCCTGGGGTCTTCACCTCTGTAATGGGACAAGGATGGATAACCCAGCTCCAGCGTTACTGTTTTGGGTTTCTGAGAGCTGAGCGGTTTCCATATCGTAACCCCGTCGAATGAAATAGAAGAGATGGGTGCCCAAAAGGCTCCCCAATATATAGGTTCCTTATCAACACAAACTAAAAACGATTTCCCTCTCACCGACACATCCATCTGAGCGATACGTTCAAAAGAACTTGCGGTGAGTTTCATCTCATGCGTTTGTCCATTGTACGAGATAATATCTTCCGCGGATATGATAGGCTTGTCTGCGATGTTTACATGGCTTAAAGCCTCCATCTGTGCAGGAGGAATATCATCCCGGGTTAAATAAATCGCAAAGCCTTCACCTTTGGCAGTGGTACAACCGCTGAGTATGAGGAGGATGCAAATTAGAGCGACGAAGAGTTTGAGGAAAGGTTTTTTCACGATTCATCCCACCGGGACTTGTGTTTTTTCTGGCGCAGCTTATCGAGGCCGCAATTAAAGCACAGTCCGTTATGACAGCATATCACCTCGCCACATTCAGGGCAGTGCCACTTTGTCGCTTCCTTTTCCAGGAATCTCTCCATGCCGTGCTTTTTTATGAATTCTAGGTTCTCTATCACGCTCATATGATAAAAGGTGCGGTAGCGCTTATCGAGGGTTTTTAGTCGGCGGCAGGGGAAATCGCCGCATTCATAGCAGAATCGCACCGATCCTTTCCCCAGCAGGGCGCACTGCTTTTTCATGAAGGTGCAGTTTTTGCCGCGTGGTAAGCAGCCAGCGCAGTACGTCTTCCCAAACCCCTTCTTTTTCAGGTCGTTTTTCATCGCTAGATAGCTGGCGCACACGCCGCAGTTTATCCCACAAGGAGCTATAAGCTCTTCTTCCATCTACACCTTAATCAAAATGAGAATGTACCAATCTTTTTGCTAGCTGTTTAAGTCGCCGCCCCAGTTCCTTATTTTGGGCTACTTCGCCAGGGGTTTTCGCCAACGCCGTAGCGCTACCGACCCAACGCATTTTGCAGAGTGAGGCGTAAGTCTTCAAATTTTGAATTGCCTGACCAATACCTTCTTCAGCTACAGCCAGACCGACGACTTTCTTTCCTTCCAGTCTTGGCCAGATAGGGCAGGTGCGGTCCAGGAAATTCTTGAGCAGTCCAGAAAGCATCTCGAAGTAACCCGGTGTTGCCAATAAAATAGCGTCTGCAGATAGCAGCTTCGGATAGGTCTCGGTCATATCATCCTTGATTTTGCAGATGCCTTTCCGTTCTTTGCCTCCCTCCTCACAGGTCAGGCAGCCGCGGCATGTACGGACATCCATTTTCCTCAGTAGCAGCAGCTCAACCTCAGCACCATACTTGGCAGCTTCTTCCATCAGCGTTCTCAGCATCCATTCCGTGTTGCCCTTCCTGGGTGAGCCGCAAATCCCTATGATTTTCATGGCATGCCTTCCGTGCTTGGTATTATACAAGAAGCACAAAGCCTTTGGTTTTTCATCGGAAGCTTTGCGGAGGGAGTGGTTGTCATTGTTTGCATCATCTAGTGGGCAGGTGGCTCCTGGTGAAGAGCTTATTCCAGCTTTGCGGCAGTTGCTTACCCGCACTTGCAGAAGTTAACCGCAGATTTAGCTTTGGTTGCAGGGAAGTGGATGCTACTATATTGAACATGCCAGGTTAGATATAATAATGTTATGCCCACAGTGCTAAGGATTAAGGGGTTTCTCTTCTTCTTTTTTAGCAATGAGGTTAAAGAACCAGTTCATATTCATGTTGAATCTGATGATAAGTATGCTAAATTCTGGCTGGAGCCAGTGCAACTTGCAAAATCAGTCGGCTACAGCGCAAAGGAGTTGACTGAGATAAGAAACCTGGTAGTATAAAATGCCGATGTTTTCAAAAGGAGATGGTATGAGTACTTCGGTCATTAAAACTTCCGAAGCAATGGCCACTGAGGTGTGGTTCGATTCCGATATGATGCATGTTCGTCTCCTGGATGGCAGAGAGATAAGTGTTCCAGTCGAATGGTTTCCCAAGCTACGGAATGCCAGTGACGAACAAAGAAAAAAGTGGCGACTTATCGGTAAAGGTATCGGGATACATTGGAAAGATATTGATGAGGATATCTCAGTAGCTGCCTTGCTGGTAGGTTAGGTAATTTCTTGTCCACACTGCGATAAGCTGCATTCACCATTTGATTAACCGGAAAATCCCCGGGCTTGTGTTTGAGGCGAAAGGGTTTATTCCCGCTTTGCACTGGCTGTTTGTTAAGTAGGGCCACTTGTCTTTCCCTTGAAGGACCTGTGGGCATGTGTGGCAACTGAAGAGGAGGAAAAGAAAGAGCCCTGAGTTATTTGACATAACTTGAGGCTCTTTGATTCAAAATTCGGTAGGCCGCATTGGGAGGACACCGAATTTTTATTCGGGGAGAAGCGTCTTATTCCTGTTCTACGACAACCCCTTGTTTCGCTTTGAAGATTCTAGGCTTAGGGTACTATGCGGCTGGGGGCGAGGGCATTGTCCTGTTGCGTTTGTGTGCGCACCTCTGGTGTCACACAGACATGGTCGCCCGGGAAAGCCTCGCGCCAGACATACCCCTGCTTGCAGGTGTCCGGGCCGTATTGCAGTAGCTTGCGTGAAGCAGAGGCGGCATTGTCGGCGGCTGCTTGAGCGCGCACATCCGGTGTCACACAGACATGGTCGCCCGGGCAAGCTTCACGCCACACATACCCCTGTTTGCAGGTGTCCGGGCCGTACGGGGCTTCGGCGCGGCGTGAAGCCGCGGCAGCATTGTCGGCGACTGTCTGCGTGCGCACTCCCGGTGTGACACAAACGTCATCGCCTGGCCGTGCTTCGCGCCACACATAGCCGGCGACGCAGGTATGAGGTCCATACGCGCCCGATACCCATCGTGAAGCCGCAGCGGCATTGTCGGCGGCTGCCTGAGCGCGCACATCCGGTGTTACACAGACATGGTCGCCCGGGAAAGCCTCGCGCCAGACATACCCCTGCTTGCAGGTGTCCGGGCCGTATTGCAGTAGCTTGCGTGAAGCCGCAGCGGCATTGTCGGCTTGTGCTTGGGCGCGCACCTCCGGTGTCACGCAGACATGGTCGCCCGGGCAAGCTTCACGCCATACGTATCCTTGCTTGCAGGTGTCCGGGCCGTACGGCGCTTCGGCGCGGCGTGAAGCCGCAGCGGCATTGTCGGCTTGTGCCTGCGCACGTGCTTCCGGAGTTACACAGACTTTATCAGTGGGACTTGCCTCCCGCCATACAAACCCCGGCTTGCAACTGCCGCTGGGTAGACTTGGTGGCGATGGTTGTTCTGTTGGTGGTTGTGGTGCTGGTGGTGCTGGTGGTGCTGGTGGTTGTTGTTCTGTTGGTGTCAGCGGTTTTATCTCTATTTTGCAACCTAACAAGCCGACCAGTCCGATAACTGCAAAGACGAGTAAAAAAAACTTTCTGACTTTCATTCTCCACCCCCTAAAAGGCATAATTCAAATTTTTAATCGCTGATTTCCCCTTTAGCTCTCTCTAGCATTATTTCTGTTTTTGATTACCATCCTTTCTGTCGGGGCAGAGTTTCCATCTAGTAACCCTCGCTCCCCAACTCTAACATGATACTGACACATATGTCCTTTGAATTTGCCACATTCTTCATAAAACAGGAGGGCACCATCAATCCCTACAAAGTGGAATTTCCAGTGCCCCAATTGCTTTCATCCGCAGTTCTCAAACTACGCCAAGATTCTATTAGTATAGGTATCTACGTATAGCATGGCATTGCTCCTGTATTTTGTCAAATCTACCATCAGCCATTCTGGATTCTGCGAGGTCTCCTTTCTGTTTTCAAACCCCCACCGACCAAAATGTTGTGGTTTCACCAAAACGTACCACCAAAATACAGAAATGGTTTACCCTCGGGAATATAGCAAAGGGCACATTTCCCGTGTGCCATAGTTCTCCCCCATCGTCCGTGCGTACTTGTATTTCCAGCGCGACTGAATGGTAAGGATAGCGCCACATCGATAGGGAATAAGACAGACAGCCATACCAGCCGCAACGGGGCAAGAAACCACCCGCTACCACGCAAAGATAATAATTGAAGTGACTATCAACTAAAACTTTGAGGGTCAACTTATGAACGTGATTTAGGTGGTGGTGGGTTTTCGAACCCACCATACGGACTCGAGGGCTACCAGTCCTTCCCGTGAAGGACCTGTGGGCAGGTGGTGCCTAGGAAAATGCAAAGATTTGTTGGAAGCCGTGTCAGGCAAATCTACCTTGTAATGACCCGTTAAACTTTCATTAGAGTTTCTTTTGTTGGTTTGTTACTTGTTTGTGGCAAGCTTTGCATAAGGTTTGGCTATTATTTACTGTTGTAGGGCCTCCTTTGTACCATGCTTCCGTATGGTGTATCTCAAACTCTTTATCTGAAACCTGCTCGCTGCATATTTGGCATCTTCCTTTGTCTCTCCAGTAAACAGCCAATCGTTGCTCTGGAGTCAAGACTCTCTTGTCGTCTAATTGTTGCACATCTGGATGTTCTGCTAGGAATCGTTTCATCAGTGTATTCAAGCGGAATTGTAGCGATCTTCTAACTCCCGTACCTCCAAATAGCGCTTTGTTATACTGCTCCAGCTCTGTATCCAAAAGAGGAGAAGTGTGTCTTTTTTGTTCTAGCGCCTTTGTAAACTTGATAAGCGCTTCTGGCTCCACAACGTATCCTCTTCTAATCGTAGATACGAAGAGGAAGAGACTCACAGAGTTAGCCTTATCTGGGTGAAACGTTCCACCGTCTTCCTTCAAAACCTTGCTGTAGAACTCAAAATCTTTCAAACATTGCTTCTGCTTTGTGTCATCTAGCGTATTTTGATTTTGGTAATACATTTCCTCAAGATTCTTATATTTGATATCACAGGCTTGCCCCTCGAAGCACAATCGCATCATTTGTGAAGCCACCTCGAAGTAAACATCTCGCTTATTTTTGAACCCTAATAATCCGTCGAATAGATCATCCTTTAGCACTTGACCTTCAATAAAATCGTGCATTTTCCCATATGATGCTTTCAATCTCTCTCCAGATGTGAGTGGTTTGCCTAGTTGTAACCTTCGAAACATTTCTCTCACCTGGTTCTCATCAGCGTTTTTGATGACTAGTACATCAAGCCCATAACCTCCAAGTTCAATCTGCTTGGGAGTTTGAAGCGCAGTAAAGGTTTTACCTGCTAGCTCGGGGCCTGAATCATCAGGAAAAGCTATTTCGCCACGTTTGAACCTCCTCAATGTGTCCAAGCGCTGTTGGCCATCAATTACCTCATAGTCGTACGGTTTATCTTTGACTTCGCGCGGAAAAAATTTTCCTATGTCATAATCCTTGGCTATGGAGTCCAGGAGTAGTTTTCGATCTTTTTCTCCCCATACGAGTCGCCTTTGGTAAGGTGGTGTCAACCATATCTTCCCTTGCTCAAGCAAATCAACAAGAGCATACACACTACACTGTTTATCTGGTAATTTTGCCCTATCCATTTCCTAGCCTCCATGCCAAATGATATTTATCTATTTTCTAAGGTTTGACCAAATTATACCATTAGCGGTCAATTATCTAAGTCTAATGAAAAAGGGTACAGGTGCTAGCACCTGTACCCCTGCAAATTCATTTGGTAGCGCATACGGGATTCGAACCCGTGATCTCCGCCTTGAGAGGGCGGCGTCCTAAACCCCTAGACGAATGCGCCACGAACTGGCTGGGGATCCAGGATTCGAACCTGGCCTTACGGATCCAGAGTCCGCTGTCCTACCGCTAGACGAATCCCCAAACTGGCTAGGATTATATCATGCGAGTGTATCACCAGCAAACAGCCCATCTGA
>VGOF01000070.1 GCA_016875975.1 Chloroflexota bacterium
GTCCTGGTCATTAGTGCCCACCGCAACTATATTATGGGAATCGTGGGCGATGGATGATGCCAATGCGCCGCGTTTGAGGCCGAAGCCTTTGACCAAGCCGCGGCCGATGTTGCCGGTGGCCTTGTGTCTCTCCACCACGATTAGTTTGAGGATGTCCTCGTCTATGTCTGGGGCAATGGCGCCGTCTTTAATTTTGACCCTCTCCACCCTTTTCTTGGTGATTATCTGGCCTGGGACGATTTCAATGACGGGGAATGTTCCTTCTTTTGCAGGAATGCTAAGGGCATCGATATTGAAGGGTTTAACGTGGATGGTGTCAGACATCTCTGTTGCTGATATCCTGGGCGGTTTGAACAGTGGGTTGCCTTCTCTGGCAACCAGACGTCCCTTGTAGAAGACCATGTTAATTTCCAGTCTGGGTAGGTTTGTGATGGTGATGAGGTTGGCGATGTAGCCTGGGCAAATAGCGCCCCGGTCGTAGAGCCTGAAGTGCTCGGCGGCGTTGATGGTGGCTAGTTGGATTGCCCGTACGGGGTCGAGGCCTTTCTGGATTGCTTTCCTGACTACAGCATCGATGTCCCCATCATTAAGCAAATCGGAGCAACTGCTATCATCTACTACCAGGAGGCATCGCTTATAGGTTTTATCGTTGACCAATGGAAGTAGAGCGTCCAGGTTCTTTGCCGAGGAGCCCTCACGTATCATCAGGTACATGCCTTTTCTTAGCTTTTCCCTCCCCTCTTCTGTTGCGGTGCATTCGTGGTCGGAGGAAATCCCCGCCGCTATGTAGGAAGTGAGATGCTTATTGGTTACTCCTGGAGCATGGCCGTCGATGACCTTGCCCTTGGCGGCGTTTATGATGCTCAGGACGTGCTTGTCGCCGTTTATGACTCCGGGGAAATTCATCATTTCGCCCAGACCTAGGAAATCAGGCAGCTTGAGCGCTTTCTTGATGTCGCTGGCATCCATCTTGGCACCGGCAGTCTCCATGTGGGTGGCTGGAACGCAGGACGGTGCCATGAAGAACATGTCCAATGGCAGCTTCTGTGCCCAGTTCACCACGAAGTTGATGCCTTCGAAGCCTGCTACATTGGTTATTTCGTGGAGGTCTGTGACCAGGGCTGAAGTGCCTCTGGGTACCACCGCCAGTGCGTACTGGGCGGGATGCAGCATGGAGCTTTCGATATGAGTATGGCCGTCTATCAGGCCGGGTGCTACGTAAGCGCCTTTGAGGTCGATTATCTCTTTGGCCTGGTTATAGTTATTGCCGGTGCCGGCGATTCTATCGCCGCAAATGGCTATACTGCCTTCTTCGATAATGCCTACGAAGGTATTTATTATTTTGGCGTTTTTCAGCACCAGGTCAGCCGGCGCATCTCCTCGGGCCACGGAGATTAGCTTGGCTAGACTGATTGGTTTCTTTCTCATTTTGTTATTAATCTATGCAGCATATATCGGGCAAATGGCGGTATTGTTCGTTCCAATCTATTCCGTAGCCCACGATGAATTTGTTAGGCACGGTGAATCCAAGGTAATCGATGGTTACTGGCATCTCTCTCCTGGAGGGCTTGTCTGCCAGGGCACAGAGCTTCAAGGATGCTGGTTTTTTCTTGCGTAAATAATCCATGACGACGGATACCGTCAGCCCGGTATCTATTATGTCTTCGACCAGTATGACGTCTTTGCCTTTTATCGGCGTTTTCAATCCCTGTACCACATGTACTTTGCCAGAGCTCTCCTTGCCTGTGCCATAGCTAGACGCTTTGACGAAGTCCATCTCCACCGGCATGTCCAGTTGCCGAACCATGTCAGCCATGAAAACAAATGAGCCTTTCAGAATGCCGATGAGCAGCGGCTGTTTCCCCTGGTAGTCTTTTCTTATTTCAGCAGCGAGTCTGGCAACGGCCTTCTTGATTTGGTTCTTGGTGAGCAGTATCCGCGGCCCCGAAACCACCGCAATATTATAGACTTAAGCCTATCGGCTGTCCACTTTTTGGGGCGTTAGTGGTGGGTGTTACTCGTGCCGCAGGGATTCGATGGGGTCGAGCCTGGCGGCACGGGAGGCTGGGTAAGTTCCTGATATTAGCCCTGTTCCTATCGATACGGCGAGCGCGATAATTACGATGGTTGGCGAAATAATGGCACTGATGGTCATGTTGCCCATGGGGATGTTGCGCATTAGCGATGAGCCGGCCAGTCCCAGGAGCAGGCCTATCAAGCCGCCGGTGAAGCTGAGGGCGGCAGCTTCGATAAGGAATTGCAGCAAGATGTCACGGCGCCTGGCGCCGATGGCCTTACGTATGCCTATCTCACGGGTGCGTTCGGTTACTGAGACCAGCATGATGTTCATAATGCCGATGCCGCCGACGAGGAGAGAGATAGCGCCAACGCTGCCCAAGAAGATGGAAAAACCCGCCAATGTCTGCTGCATGCTGTTCAGCGTCTCGCGCATGTCCCTGATGGTGAAATCGTCCGGGGCCCCGGGTCTGATGTAATGCCTTGCTCTTATGATGCTGGTCATCTCGGCGATTGCGGAGTCTACTTGGTCCGGAGTGACGGCCTTTACGGCAATCTGGCCGATGCTATTGCCGCCCACCAGTTTGGATTGCATGGTGGTGAGGGGCATTAGTGCATAGCCATCGCCTCCGAAACCACCGAGTCTCTGAATCGTGCCGATAACCTGGAATTTGATGCCATCAACACGCAGGCTCTTGCCTATCGGGGACTCGCTGCCGAACAGGTCCAGGGCGGTCTGGTAGCCCAGTACCACTACGTTTTGCCTGGTTGCGTTATCTTGCTCGGTGATGAACCGCCCCTTATCGATGGTATAGTTCCTTATCTGCGTTATGACAGGCGTGACGCCGGTTGCCTGCGTGGTTACGTTGTTGTTGCCGTACTGGATACCGACGCTCTTGCTTAGCGTGGGAGAGACCACGGCTATGGATGGTGCCATCTTTGGGTCTGCCAAAGCCTGGGCGTCTTCAAGTGTTAGCTCCCGAACGCTTTTTACTGTCCTATCTGTCGAGCTTGATATGTAGAGGGCGCTGGCGCCCATGTTCTCGAAAGTCGTTTTCATGTTGACCTGGAATCCCTGGCCAATTGCTACCAGCAGGACTACTGCGCTGACGCCGATAACGATGCCGAGCATGGTAAGCGATGAGCGCATTTTATTTGCGAATATCGACTGCCAGGCTGTCCTGATGCTCTCCCAGATGTTCATCTTCTCTTCTCGTCGATGATTTTCCCATCCCTCAGATAGATAGTCCTGTGCGTAAATGCTGCTATATCTTCCTCGTGGGTTACGATGACTATGGTAATGTCTTTTTTGTTAAGCTCACACAGCAGGGACATTATGCTGTGACTTGTTGTGGAATCAAGGTTTCCGGTGGGTTCGTCAGCGAGGATGATAGATGGGTTGTTGACTAGGGCACGGGCAATGGCCACGCGTTGCTGTTCGCCGCCTGACATTTCAGATGGGCGGTGGTGTGCTCTTTTGCTTATGCCCACAGCTTTCAGGGCTTCTATGGTGCGTTGTTTTCTGTGGTCTGTGCCTGCGTAAATTAGCGGTAATTGCACGTTAGCTAGTGCTGTGATCTTAGGTAAAAGATTATAAGACTGGAAGATGAAGCCTATTTTGCTATTCCTTATCCTGGCTAGCTGGTCGTCATTAAGCTTGCTGACATCTTGGTCATCCAGGTGGTAGCTACCGGATGTTGGACTGTCAAGGCAGCCGAGTATGTTCATCACAGTGGATTTCCCGGAGCCGGAGGCTCCCATAATGGAGACAAACTCGCCCTTGTGGCAGCGGAGGGATACATTGTCGATGGCAGTAACCTGCACAGAGCCTAAGTCGTATACCTTGCTTATGTTTTCAAGTTCAATCATTTCAGTAGGTCTGCAAAAGCGCGACGATAGTGTGAGTGGCTGTCCGAGAATTGATTGTTACTGGGAGGAGTCCCGATGTAATTGGGTGGCGTGGTGTTCTAAGCAGGGGGAGATACCTGCGCACTAAGGAGATTGCTTCGCTTCGCTCGCAATGACAAGGAGACTCGCAATGACAAGGAGACTCGCGATGACAAGGAGACTCGCGATGACAAGGAGGCTGGCAATGGCAAGGAGGCTGGCAAAGACAGGGGACTCGCAAAGACGGTGGGGGCGCAGAGGTGGGGGAGGATTTTGTCGGTGCTCTTTTTGGTTCCATTTTGTCGTTATCCTGGTATTGTGTTACTCTGCTATCTGATAAGGCGCATGGGGACTGGCGCACCCGGGCGCTGCGGTGCAGTGGAGAGGCTCCTGATAGCTTCCTGACTTATCACCTGTACTTTTTCGCCCTCTTTAAGGCCGGAGAGCACTTCAGCGAACTCGAAGGTCTGCATGCCGACGGTAATCTGCCTTCTCTCAATCTGGCCTGTAGCCTCGTTGACTACTGCTACTATGTGTCCTGCTGGTGTGGTGGCAATTACTGATACGGGAACCAGCAGCACGTCTTTGGCGTTGTATATACTGATTTCAGCGGTAGCACTTAAGCCACCTCTCAGCTCGACGTCGGTGGGGTCCAGCTCTATGGTGACGGCGAATTTAATGACCCTGCCAACTTGTGTACCAAAGGGGGAAATAAATTTCACCGTCCCGGTGAATATCTTGTCGGGCACAGCGTCTATGGTTATTCGTGTCTTTTGCCCCGGTTTGACTTTAGCAATATCTATTTCGTCCACTGTCCCCTGGAACTTGATGGTGCTGGTATCAACGAGTTTGATGGCCGTCCGCGCTGAGTAGTCCTGTGCGGAGAGGACGTAAGATTTTTTGAGGTCAACGCTGACTACGTCACCGTCAGAAGGGGCTATGATGACTGTCTTCATGATTTCCTGCTTGTTCTTATATAAACCTACCTCAGCGCTTTGCAGGTCGATGTTGTATTGTTCCAATGTCTTCCAGTTGATGCTGCCTCCACTTTCGAAGATACGTGTCTGGTTTTCCAGGACATCTCGTCCTACCAGCAGGCTAAGCTTGGCAGTATATAGCTTCTTGGCAGCTTCTACCGGATTGGCATTGTCCTGAGCGATGTATTTCTCCAATTCCTGCAGTTGGCGTATAGCGGCTTGCAGGAAGTCAGCGCTGGTGGCTGTATCAGGATACTCGAACATGCTCCTGCCCTTTTTATACACCGTGCTTACAGCCAGTTGTGATACTGTGCGCATATCCAGGTGCACTTGTTCAAGTTTGGGTTTGATTTCTGCGTAGGAGCCAGCCTTTAGCAACTGGGAGATATCTAGCAGCCTGGCGCGGTAACTCTGCAGGTAATCGATGACCATATCGATATAGTCTGGTGGAGGCGCGGAGCTGCCGGCATTGATATCAGGATAGTAAGTTGAGTTTGACTGGACGCCGGCCAGCACAGCAGCGTCGGGCTTGTATCTGATTAAATCTTCGCATACCTCGACGTCGAAGTAGGTCATGACCAGCCAGTAGCCGGCGTCTTTGTAGTTCCCCTGCTCAAAATAACCAATAGCTGCATCTATGTCTCTTTGTGCCTCTTTCATCAAGCGGGGTACGCTTCGGTCGGCGTAGGTGTAAGGAAGACGGTCGGGGCCACATCCCAGCGTTATGTTGTTTTTCGCCGTCTGTATATCAAACAGCGCTGTTTTGATTGCGTTTTTCTGCGACGTGTTGTCGAGCATGGCCAGCAGAGCGCCCTGCTTTACTTGCTCTCCTTCTTCTACCAGTATTTCGGCAACTTGTCCTGTGGTTCCGAACTTGAGGTCAAACTGGTTAGGCATCGTAAGGTAGCCATCGGTGGATATGGTGATGTTCAGGTCTCCTCTCTTTACTTCGAAGGTTTTGCCAGCAGGCGCAGCGTCTTTGCCACAGCCGCTGAGCAGCAGGGAAATCAGGCTTACTGTTATGGCGACTATGAGGGTAATTCTTTTTGTCATTATGCTATCTATCTTCCTGACGAAGGCGGCCTGCCGGGAAGGCCTCTCACTATCGGTGCTCCAGTGATGGTTATTTCCAGCACTACTTTTTCCCCCTCGTCAAGGCCCGACAACACTTCGGCGAACTGGAGGTTCTGCCTGCCGAGGGTAACCTTGCGCTTTTCGGTCTGACCTGTCGTCGCGTCTATAACGGTTACGAAGACACCCTGAGCGGTGCTGGTTATAGCCCGCAGTGGTACCAGTAGGACGTTCTCGGCAGTTTCTATGGCAATATCGGCTGTGGCGGTGAGGCCGCCCTTTAGCTCTACATCGGTGGGGTCAAGGTGGATGGTGACAGCAAATTTAACCACGTTTGACGTGCCTGCCTCACCGTAGGGAGAAATGAATGATACCCTGCCAGTAAATACTTTGTTGGGTATGGCATCTACGGTAATGGTGGCCTTTTGCCCGGTTTTTACTTTCAGGATGTCGATTTCGTCAACCAGCCCCTCGAATTTGACAGCCGTTGTATCAACAACCTGGATGGTGCCCTTAGAGGAATAGTCCTGGGCGGACAGGACGTCGTTCTTTTTTACTCCCACGCTGACTACCGTGCCGTCAAAAGGCGCGAGTATGATTGTTTTCAGGAAGTCGTCCTGCTTGTTGCCCAGGTTTACCAGTGATTTCTCCAAGTCCACTTTGTACTGGTGCTCAGCTTTCAGGGAGAGGCCGTGCTGCAACACATAGTCGTTGCTTCCCAAAATGGCGTTGCACAGCGCCATTTGGTGCTGCGCAACACGTAGATTGCTTCTAAATTCCGGCGAATCGCTACCACCTTTTTCAATTGCGGCAAATGCTTTGTTAAGGCTATCGTCGGCGGCTTTGTACAGATGCAGGCATATATTCTTGCCATAGACGACACCTACGTGGCGCTTTTCAATCAAGTTGACGCTGTTTAGAACTGCTTTGCCTATGTCTTTCATCTGGCCCGGGATGGTGGCAAATAAGGATTTGGCCTCGTCGTTTCTCCCTTTCGTGGTCAATGAGCGAACCTTCTCTATGTCTGTCTGGCATTGCTTGATTAGCTCAACCAGGTTTCGCAATTCCAGGATGAAGATTGCCGGGAACGGCTCGTCCATATAGAACAGGAGTGTCATTTCGCCCTGGTCGGCAAAAAGCTCTAAGCCGCCTAAGCCTGACTGTGGGTTGGTTATAGTGTCCTCGATTATTATTGCGCAGGCCTCCAGGTCAGCCTGTGCTACGTACAATTCAGATACGGCAGCGGCGTAATTCTTAGACTGAAACAGTTTATCTGCTCTGGAGAGCGCTTCTTGTGCCCAGGCAAACGCTATCAAGGCTGTGTGGTTGGGGTAGTAAAATGGATAACTGGTATCTGAATGGAGAGTATTT
>VGOF01000071.1 GCA_016875975.1 Chloroflexota bacterium
GCCTGTTGCCTATCATGCGGCGGGGTCAGGAGGGTGAGGAATTCCTTGTTGCCTTCGGCGCCGAGGATGGGGGAGGCTATCAGGTTGCGAAGCCGTAGCTCCTGTTCTGTAGCCCAGACGATAAACCGTCCCAATACCCGCGAATGAACTTCAGGGTCTTTGATGATGCCACCCTTGCCCACCTCCTCCTTTTCCGCCTCGAACTGAGGCTTGAACAGGATGATGATGTAGCCTGGCGGCGCCAGGTGCGGTAGCACGTTGGGGATTACCTTGGTGACCGAGATGAAGGACACGTCTATTGTTGCCAGGTTGGCCTTCTCTGGCAGGTCGAAGGGGTAGTGGGCATTGACCCTTTCCAGAACTACTACGCGCTGGTCTTGCCTTAGTTTATAGTCTAGTTGCCCGTAGCCCACGTCCAGCGCATAGACCTTGCTGGCGCCACGCTGCAGCAGGCAATCGGTGAAGCCGCCGGTAGAAGCGCCGACGTCCAGTGCGGTCAGACCGGCCACGTCCAGCTTGAATTCGTCGAGGGCGTGTGCCAGCTTGACACCGCCACGGCTGACGTAGGGCAGCTTTTCGGCTAGTTCGATGGTGGCGCTTTCGTCTATCATGCTGCCGGCCTTGGTAACTGGCTTGCCGTCAACGGTTACTTCGCCGGCCATGATGAGGGCGCGGGCCTTGCTCTTGTTCTCAGCCAACTCCCTGGCCACCAGCAGGCTGTCCAATCGCTGTTTGGGCACGGAGAGATTATATAACAACCCTGCTGGAGAAGCACCAAATCCGAGGAGGGGCACCTATCCTTTCCACGAAGGACCTGTGGGCAGGAGTGATGCCTAAGATATCCTCTCTCCCCTGGCGGGAGAGAGTCAGAGTGAGGGGGCGTCCTCCCAGTTTTCACCCTCGAATCAGTGCGGGGCTCCATCCTTCTGTGGAAGGATCAGCCCCGCCCAAGCGACCTTGAAAGGTCGCGCTACGTGGGTTGGGCGAACTTGCCCGACTTCCTGTAGATGACTTTGAGGTCGTGTTCCAGGTCATCTGCGCTGTACTGAGCGGGGATTTTCTTTTCCCTTACGTGTTCCATCATCTCCCAGATTGATACCTCGGCCTCTTCGGCTGCCCTGGCCAGCGTCATCTTCCCCCGCCCGTATTCCTGCGCATAATGCTCCAGTTTCCAGTCTTTCACTGCCCGATATAACAGCTTCCGCAGAGTCGATGACCTGTCTGACTGTTCTATCCTCTCGATCTTTTCCAGGTCAGCTATGAGTGACCCTGGCAATCTGGTACCTACCATTTGTTCTTTTTTGATCATTCTTTCACCTCTTCTGCCAACCGCATTAGCTCTGCCGCTACCTCAGGCGATAGCCACATGACTTTGGCTAGCTCTCGAAGACTCTCCAGGAACTCTTTCTTGCTGATAAGCCCAGCCAGGCGAGCTTCCAGCAGCACTGCGGCAGTGCCGAGGAAATTCAATCCAAGGGTGACAGCCAGTTCACGGGCATACTTATCATCCAGGATTAGCGGAATCCTCTTGCTTCTTGCCAGGGCTATTGACTCAGCTTCACCTTTGCCCATGCCACCGCTGGCTCTATACATTTCCGCGTCGTGCAATTGACGTGTGGCCAGAGAGGATATCTTAATCCACCCCGCTTCCACGGCCTTTTCCATCTCTTCAACTCCTGGTTTGTGTAGACGCTTGCCTTCTGTTAGCACCTCATTGTGGACTGATTGCGTAATGACCACACGCCTGTATAGCTTCCTTAGTAGCTCCAACCGGCCGATCTTTGCCATGCAGATCAACGCCGACGAGTCAGCTATTATGCTCATTATCTTTCACTTGTATGCTGCCTCTGGCCTAAAATATGTTAACATATTTTGCAACTGTTAGCAAGGAAATGAAACCGGCCAGCTATATGTGATAGTTCTGTGCTGTCACTGCGAGTCCTTCGGCGGAAGGACTCAGAATGACAGAGCACCTTGCCAAACCCGCATCAGCAGGCTTAAACTAGGCACAGCTACATTTCCACGAAGGACAGGGTCTGGGCAGGTGCCACCTAGAAAACCCCTGTAACTGGACACTTCGGGAAGGTTTGGCGGGTGAGCGGAAAAGAATGTGGTTGTCTTCACCTTAATTAAGGCCGTCCGAAAATGGGCGTGGATAGTAGTCTATCGTGTTCGATGTTTCAACGGTGGGTTTCACCCACCCATGCTTTACCGCCGCGCCTTAACAATTACCATCAGGCCGTCCTTAAGATAGCTCCTGTCATCCACCCTCAGATGATGAGCCTCGAGTATATCCTCTAACCCGCCGCTGTCAACATAGCCTTTGAAACCTGCGTAATGGTCGCCGCCGGCCAGGAATTCCACCATCCTCGATAGAACAGCCCAGATGTTCCTGGCCATTGGAACCGCGTAATCTATGAAGATAAGTGTGCCATCCTGTTTCACCACCCGCTTCATCTCGGAGACAACGCCATATCGGGTTAACCTTCCCTTATCGTGCAATGCCATGGATACCGAAACATAGTCAAAGCAATTAGCCCCAAATGGCAGTTGGGCGGCATCGGCCAGGTGAAAAGAGACGTTCTCCAGCTTCCGCCTTGCCTTGTTTTTCAAGGCCGTCTTCAACATGGTCGGGTCGTTATCAATGCCGGTGGCAATCATGCCATGCCGCCCGTACTCGATAACCTGCGCTCCGGTCCCGCAGCACACATCCAGCACACTATCTCCAGGCCTCATGCCGCAGAACCCTGGCGTGAACCTCCTAACATCTCGCAGCAACGGGTCTACCAATGTCTCATAGTTGAATATCAACATCGCCTCCCATCTTATCACACGCCTCCCAGCCCGCGAAATTGCCCTTTACCGCAATGACTTAGCCAGTGAGTCTTTTATGCCTGGTATCCGCCCACGGCTCTCCCGTCAAGGGAGAGGATATTTGTGGGAAAAAGGGGCGTCACGCCCCGGTAAGTCGGGATGCCTGCGAAATAAACGGTGGGTTTGAAAAACCCACCGCTACAGTGCTATTGCTGTGTCGGTGGTGACCAGGGCAGCAGCAACATTTCGGACGGAACTATCTGCGCTTGGTATGCTCCCACATGGCCGTATTTGTCGCCGTATTGGAATTTGCCGGTTATGCTGATTTTGCCGTAGCGCTCGGTGGGGCCCATCATCTGTTGACGGTAGAGTTGGTCAAAGGCGTCACGAGGTATGCCTCCTTCAATCCACATCATCCTGCCCTGTGGCACCAGATGACCCGGAGCGCGTCCTGAGTATTCCAGCCTTTCACATAGAACTATAACCTCAAAGCCGTGGAAGTAGAATCCCTCTACGGTGACCTGTTTGCCGTTGTACCTGACTGGGTCGGCAAATAGTTGGTCGAAGGTGACCTTCGGCGTTTCGGCCGGCTGCCCACCGCTGCAGCCAATGGCCAGACACAAGATGGATAATGCCAGTATGGAGGTTAGCACAAAGTATCTCTTCACGAGTTTTGTTTGTGGTTATTTGATTTCCAGGATTTTGATGTCGAATGTCAGGTCTTTTCCTGCCAGTGGGTGGTTAGCATCTATTGTTATCGTCTTTTCAGAAACATCGGTGACAATAGCTCGAATCCCCATTGGGCTCCCTTTTCCTTCCTTGTCTTTCATGTACATCACATCTCCTACTCTGGGTTCTGGGCCCTCGGGCAATTGGTCTCGTGGCACTACGGCTACCAGGTCATCGAGATGGGGGCCGAAGGCTTTCTTTGCGGGGATAGTGACGGTTTTCGATTTCCCAACCTTCATGCCTATGACCGCTTCTTCAAAACCTGGGATTAGCAAGCCCTGGCCCAAGGCGACCTCCAGGGGTTCACGATTCTCGGTTGTGTCAAAAACATCGCCATTCTTCAGTCTGCCTGTGTAATGAAGCTTGACGGTATCGCCATTATTTACTGAACGTACGTCTCCATTACACCCGATAGCTGACACTGTTCCTAATATCAGAGTTACCAACAGAACCACTAAAGTCTTCTTTAGCAATCTTAATCCTCCTGTCTATATGAAGTTGTGACTGGCTGTCTTATTAAGGTAACACCAACGATTGAATTGTATCACAACTGTGTCTTTCTTACTTGCAGGTCTAAAGACCTGTCTCTACGTCTTGTTGGCCTTTGGGGACGACCAGCAGCTTGAGGCCATCGACTTCCAGTACTACCACCTCTGTTCCTACCTCCAGATAGCCTTCAGCGCAGGTTGCCTTCCAGAGTACGCCCTGGATTTTGACGTAGCCTTCTGGATTGAGTGACCTTGTCACAACGCCTTCACAGCCGACCAGCGACTCAACGTATTCCCTGCGCGGCAGAAAAAAGGTGGTTCGGCCCAGTCGATACCTGACATAGGATAATGCGGCCAGGGCTAACATCAGAATCGCCAGCACCCAGAGCGGAGCGCGGATGCCAAAAGCGGGCAAGACCCAGAGGACGATAATTAGCAGTGTCGCTTCTTCGACAAGGGTGCCCAAGATGGCCTGGATGGTGTACCACAGGGGTGGTCTATTTTTCACACCACACACCTATTATGTCAGAGCATCGTTGTACCTGCCTTCGCCACAGAGGTAGGCACAATTAGGGCAAAATCTGGAATCGCGCGGCACTACCTCGCCGCAGTTGGGGCAGGTAAGCTCCAGCTTGGTGCCGCACTGTCCGCAAAACTTGTAGTTGCTGGGGTTCTCAGTTCCGCAGTCGGTACAGGCGGCAGCTTTTCTTTCAGTGGCAGCCAGCTTGTTTCCACATTCCGTGCAGAAGCGGTTGGTCAAAGCGTTTTCTGTGCCACATTGAGAACAGAGGAAGTTTTTATGCATTCAACAATCTCGTATGTTAGCCAAGCGGTACCTCATCCACCGGCAGCCAGGCAAAGATTTTATCCTTTTACAGTGCATATCTCAAGAGGCGAGATGTCCTTTGACTGTTATTGCGAGCCCGAGCGTAGCGAGGGCGTGGCAATCCCCGCTCGCCGATTGTACCTGTACCTGTTTGGCGGAGATTGCTTCACTACGTTCGCAATGACAAAAGTGGGGCTCGCAATGGGCATATTACTTAAAAATGTGTGCTTTTAGGGGTTGTTTTTACTTGTAGCTTGAGCGTAGCATTTACAAAGGAGGACTGTTGCCTATTGCGTCACGGCTGTTGCACTTATGAAGCGACGAATGATTGCCGAATGGCAAGCTGAAAGTGCTATACTACACCCAATTTGTGCAGCACAATGCAGTAAGGGGGGAGACAATGGAGCAATACAAAGTCTACGGGTATAGATGGGTTGTCCTGGCTGCGTACATGTACATATCTGCCCTGACGCAGCTTTACTGGCTGAATTTCGCTGCCATCGATACCTACCTGGAGGCGCACCTGAATATAACTGCCATGAGCGTCGGTGTGCTTACGCTGGTCTTTCCTCTGGTACAGGTCTTGCTCACCATTCCAGCCGGCATGATTATCGATAGAAAGGGATTCAAATACGGCGTGGGCATTGGCGCGCTGCTTACTGGAGTATTTGCCATGTTCCGCCTGGTGAATCCCGGCTCCTACACTATCCTGCTGGTCTCTCAGATAGGCATTTCTATGGGACAGCCTTTTGTATTGAATGGCGTCACCAAGCTGGCCATGACCTGGTTTCCTCAGAAAGAGGAGGCAACCGCAGTGGGGCTGGGTTCGTTAGCTCTGTTCATCGGCATGATGGTGGCTCTGGGGGCAACGCCCATACTGGTGGAAACAATGGGGTTCCAATCCATGCTCCTCATCTACGGCATCATAGGGATGGTGGGCGTATTACTGTTCTATATCCTGGTTAAATCCAAGCCTGAGACAGCTCCGCGAGAGATGGCAGAGGAAGAGGAGATTTCCAACTGGGCAGGCATTAAGACGATTCTGAAGATGAGGGACTTCGTCATCCTGGGGTTTGTGGCCCTGATAGGGATAGGCGTGTTCAACGGCCTGGCTACCTGGCTGGAAAAGATATTGAATGAGTTGCACGGAATTCCCATGACCGATGCCGGCACCATAGCTGCCATACTGATACTTAGCGGTATGCTGGGCTGCATTATCATCCCTATAGTTTCGGACAGAGTTACGAAGAGAAAGCCTTTCCTGCTGCTGGCATCTTCTGTAGGAGCACTCTCCATCGTCTTTCTGATGCTAGGCAAGGGTTTTGCGCTTAATATGGCCAATGGAATTGTACTGGGCTTTTTCCTCATCTCTGCTCTGCCCATAATGCTTACCATGTCTGCCGAGATTACGGGAGCCAGGTTTGCCGGAATCTCAGTGGGGTATTTGCAGCTCATGGGGAACGCAGCAGCCGTGGCCATTGTTCCGCTGATGGAGGTAATGCGTGGGGCTACGCAGCACTATACCTGGCCTCTGGCCTTCCTGGCAATATTGCTGGTCATCTCTTTCGTACTGGCAACCCAGATTAGAGAAACTATGAATCGCTAGAGGCAGCAGGCGTGAGGCAACAGGCAAGAACCCAGATGCAAGATGTAAGAGGCGAGACGCAAGACGCAGGGAACTAGAAACCTGCAACTAGGTGCGAGCGGCTAGCGGCTAGCCCCGCCCATCGTTGCTGAAGGCATATCTGAAGCATTATAATAGCGACCTTATGAAGATACTTAAGCAAATCAAATATGAGCCAGCGCCAGTTGTGGGCGGATATACAGACCGGATACTAAGGCTAGACCTAGGCAAACAGGATATCCTCATCCAGGAACTCCCCCCCGATTTCAAGCACAAATACATCGGCGGGCGAGGATATGCTCTCAAGCTTATCTGGGATGGTGCTACGCGAGAAACCCGCTATGACAGTCCCGACAATATCCTGGTAATGGCCAGCGGCCCACTAGGCAATGAGCCGGGATTTCCCGGCACTGGCAAGTTCATTGTGGGCACTATCTCACCGTTGACGGATACGTTTATCGATTCCAATGTTGGCGGTCACTTCGGGCCTCTTCTGAAGCTTGCCGGCTTTGATGCACTAGCGGTCTCCGGCATATCCAAACAAGACGTGGTTGTTCTAGTTGACGGCGATGCCCGTACCATCAGCATTGCCGATACACCTGTCTACGACAGCGATACAGATGATGGGGCGCTTTCCTTTGGCCAGCAGCTTCTGCAAGATGCCAATGGCGGAGAGTTTAGCGATGCCCTCGCCGCCGTAACTGCCGGGATAGGTGCGCGCAACTCCAGGTTCGGGATTGTCAACAGCCTGTTCTTTGACCGGCGGCGGAAGCGCATTCGTTCCAAGCAAGCTGGCAGGGGTGGCACGGGGACTGTAATGCG
>VGOF01000072.1 GCA_016875975.1 Chloroflexota bacterium
GCCATCTTCTTCAGTATCTCTTGTTGTTCGCTAAATCTCAGGTCCATGATTCCTCCTACTTCATTCTGGGCAAACCCAGGCCGTACCAGGCAATGATGTTACGCTGGATTTCGTTGGTGCCCATAGAAATGGTGGTCACAAAGCACTCCTGGTACATATCTTCCCATAATCCACTGAGAGGTGCCCATTTGGAGTGCCTTACCTGACCATAAGGCCCAAGCATATCTGTGGCAAAAAAGGCCAGGCGCTCACCTATCTCACTGAAGAACACCTTCCCAGCAGAGGCGTCCATCAGCGCCATTTCACCCTGATTCTGCAAGTCGGCTATACGATATGCCAGAGTGCGAGCGGCTTCCACCTCGATTGCCAACTGCGCCAGCCTGCTGCGGATGATTGGGTCTTTGGACAATGGTTGGCCACCACGCTTCGTCTCGTTACAAAACTTCACTAGCTCCTCCACTCCTCGAACCATCGACATAACCTGGTCAATTCCCGACCGCTCAAATCCGGCTAGAATGTTGACTACTGCCCAGCCTCCGTTCTCCTGGCCGACGATATTTTCTGCCGGGACATGAACATCGTCAAAAAAGACTTCATTGTATGCCGGATTTCCAGTCATGTATGGAATAGACCTCACCGTTATGCCGGGCGTTTTCATATCCATGAGCAAAAAAGATAGGTTATGGTGCTTCTTAGCTTCAGGGGCTGTCTTGAAGACGCCAAACCCCCAATCAGCTCGGTGGGCACCCGTTGTCCATATCTTCTGCCCGTTTATGACATATTCGTTTCCCTTCTTTATGGCAGTACTGGTCAGGGATGCCAGGTCAGAGCCGGCATCTGGTTCGCTCCACAGTTCGCACCACATTACCTCGGCCGAGGCAATTGGTGGAAGGAACCTGCGTTTTACCTCCTCGTTGCCAGCATGCAGGATAGTGGGAGCTAACATCTGCACACCAAAAACATCCATACCGCGAATCCCATGATACCCTCTCGCCTCCGAGAACATCACCTTGTCCATCATATCACCCATGCCCCCATATTCAGCCGGCCATGCCAGGGCTAGCCATCCCCTCTTACCAAATTCTTTAGCACAATGCCGATGGAACTCCCAGCATTCATCACCACGGTACATGGCTTCTATCCCTACCCAGTTAGGCGGTTTGACCTTTTCCAGCTCCCGGCATACCGCGAAGAACTCTCCCCGGCGCTTGACCTGCTCATCTGTAAGCTTGAAATTCATGATTGTTCTACCCCCTGTTCAAAATAATGTTTGAGCAAAACATTAGCAGTATAGCTGAGACCGCATAAACCTGTCTATAATACGCTCTTTACAGTTCCTTGCATTTAGAACATGCTAGCACCTAGAATATCCGAAACCTCTTTGTACTTAGCAGAAAGGAGAATCATGGTACAGGAGCTGGGCAAGATAGAGAAGCCAGAAGCCGAAAACTTCAAACTGAAGAGGAAGCTATTCCTGGTGCCCCTGCTATATGCAGGCAAAGACGCACCTCCCGAGTACCTGGAGAAATATAAGAAATTCTGGGAACAGGTAGCCCAGCAAATAGAGAACCTGGAAACAAAAATAGGCAGAGTGAGCCGCATTTATCACGAATCGCTGAGCATGGGTGGTGAGCAAGGTCTAGAAATCCTGGAGAAACTGAATCCTGATAGCTGCCACATCGCCAGGCAGAAGTGCCAGAACAAGGCACTGTTGGAAGCTGTAGAAGATAGGGAGATGGCCGAAGAAAGCATGGACTGGGAGAGATGCCTGCTTATCGGCTTTCTGACCGAGAAGGTGGCCAAAAAGGTCTCCGAGTTCTACATGGAAGCATACAAGAGAAGATATGAGCACATCGGCAAAAGAATCGACGAAACGCTCAAACCCGATGAAACAGCTATCCTGTTCATTAGAGAAGGACACACGGTCCAGTTTCCCAAAGACATCGAGGTTTTTAGTGTGTCACCGCCAGCACTCGACGAGATCCATCGCTGGTTACGTAGCCGCCATCTGGTCAAAGAACAAGAAGACTTGAAGGAAGATGAAACCACAGCCTGACACGACTGCCTTGGGGTGGTCAGCATCATCGTGATATAATCGTCATTGGTACATAGGGAGGAAACCATGGAAGACCTGGACAAGTTAATCAAGACTACTTTAGGCGAGGTGGAAAAAGTCCTGAACAGCAAGACCGTGGTGGGCGAGCCTATCCACATCGGTGATACCACTCTCATTCCACTGCTCAGCGTCGGCTTTGGCTTTGGGGCCGGAGGCGGTTCCTCCAAGGGAGAGGAAAAACAGTCAGGGCAAGGTTCGGGAAGTGCCACCGGCGGTGGTGCCGGAGTCAGGCCTATAGCCGTTATCATCATAGACAAGGACGGTACACGCATAGAGCCGATAAAAGGCGCTATGGCAGCAGCCCTCGAAAAGCTGACCGACTCTGTGCCCGATGTCATAGAGAAAGTCACCGGGAAACTGGGAGGTAAGAAAAAAGAAGAGGAAAAATAGTTGTGGGCCGTCTATCTCATAGCTAGCCTCGTCCTCTTGGCTTTACTGGCACTCTGTATTCCCATCTATATCTCACTGCGCTTCGATACCAGCCAGAAACCAAAGCTCAGCATAAGATTAAGATGGCTATCTGGCCTGGTCTCTAGCGAGTTAACTGGAGAGAAGAAAACCTCCGACGACATACTAAAGCCAGAAACAAAAGGACTGGAACCCAGCACCATCTTAGATATTCTACGCACTAAAGGCCTGGCCAGCCAATTCTTTCGGCTAGTCAGGAATATCTTCCGCAAAATCAAGATAAAGGAATTAGCCGCGGACCTCAAGGTGGGACTGGAGAACCCTGCTGACCTGGGCCTTCTCTTCGCTCTTCTGGCACCGCTTAACTTGTTAGCCCGCTACTTCTCGCCATACCCCATCTCTCTCCAGCCCAACTTCACCGAGGAAGCTTTCCTCCAGGGCTATGCCCACGCCACAGCCAGACTGCAACCCATCTTGTTTTTCCCCCCACTGGCAGGGTTTATCCTATCCAAGCCCGTCCTCATAGCTACCAGAAAATTGATATCGGCCAAATGGAAAGTAAAGAAATAACTGTTGCTGAACCCATCGTGATAGCAGGAACAATCATCATCCCTGTAATAACCACGTCAGCCCGCTGCTATCGCTTAAATGGTAGCCTCTCCGTTTTCGGCAGCAAGCAACCTACCTACACTGTGCTGGTCAGTGAAACAGCGAAAAGAGCTTTCAGAATTACCGGTGAAGAGATACCTCTAGAGCAGCTAATACAAGAGATACCCAAGCTGAAGTCAGCACTGGATTCAGCACCTCGCAAAAGTAATTAACCCAGCACAGGTTTCAGCTATTCGATAATTATGCTCAGGGCAGCAGGTAATATGCTGAAGCGGGCTGGAGCCTCTCCCAACAACTCTCCATCAGCCTGGACGGCAGAGTTCCGAATAGGGTGTATCTCCACTTCTCTTGCCCTGGTCAAGGTCACCTTGGGATGTGTTCCATGCGTACCTGAGTAAATCCTGGGTATCGATACCAGCAAATCGGGCTTGGTTATATCATCGATAATCATCAGGTCGAAGAAGCCGTCTCCCGGGTCGGCATCTGGCGCTGGCTTCATGCCACCACCCCCATACCTGCCATTGTTCAACATCACTGTGCAGATTCTTCTTTCGCCGGACTTACCATCTACGATAATCTTGACATCTCGGTTCTCATATGACGCCAGAGTGCTGAGCAGTCCCATCAAGTAGGAAGGCATACTACCCATGGCTTTGAACTTCTCGGTCGTTGCTCGAACCACCTCAGCATCAAAGCCGATACCAGCAAAGTTCACAAACAACCGCTTCTCCCGTTTGCCTTTACGGGTATACTCGACAACACCCAGGTCCACCATACGTCTATTAGGACTGAGCAAGCATCTGCAAGCCTCTTTGTAGCGGCGCGGCACCCCGATGGTTCGGATATAATCAGCACCTGTCCCTGTGTTTACAATGCCCACAGGCACCTGGGCAGCAACTCCAGCCTGGTGCAGGCCATTGGCAATTTCGTGTATTGTCCCATCGCCACCAACCGATACAATAAACTCGTAGCCTTTCTTGCCCGCAGCCTTGGCCAGCTCCATGCCATGGCCCGGAGCATCGGTAAACTCGAAATCAAAGTCGAGCTTCATGCCGTCCAGGAGCTCCTTAACCCTGGGCCATTTCTTGATGGTTTTCCCGGCGCCCGCAGCCGGATTCACAATTACTTTCGCTCTTGCCATTTAGCTCACCCCCGTTTATCTTGAGACTCTCCCAGCAACCCCTCAACCTGGAAACACCCCTAGTATAGCACTGGCAAACAAAGACAACAAAACATGAAATACCGCTCAACTAGAGCCACACAATCTCTATTACCTTGTTCCTGCCACTTAGCCCGCTGGAGATGCGCACCGAATCCTGTGGAACCCCGAAATGCTTGGCCACGGCCTTGATGACTGCCCTATTGGCCTTCCCCTCCCTGGCCGGCTCCTTTACTCTCACCACAAGGAGTTCGCCTTCCTTAACCACCTCTTCGGTCTTGGAATTGGGAACAACCTTTACCCTAGTCTTCACTCGATGCCCTCTCCCCACAGGCCGTCTTCGTACATCTTGACCAGCCTCACCGGCACTATTTGATTGACCACCGGCTTCTGACTCCTGGCAAATACCCTGATGTAATTGTCCGTAAGCCCAGAATACACGCCGCTGCCCGGCGTCACTTCATTCTCCCACAGAACTGCCATCTCACATCCCACAAACCGGCCAGCAAACTGTTGAGCACTTCTCCGCGCCAACTCCAGCATCTTGAGACTGCGCTCCTTCTTGACTCTGCTATCTATCTGCCCCTGCATCTTAGCCGCCACAGTCCCTGGCCTGGGTGAATATACAAAAACATGCATGTTAGCAAAGCCAATCTCCTGGCAGAAACGATACCCCCCCACAAACTCCCCATCACTCTCACCAGGAAAACCTACCATGACATCCGTGGTGATGGCCACCTCAGGCACAACCTCCCTGATAGCAGCCACCGCCTCCCGGTAACCCTGGAGTGTATACCGGCGCCTCATTCTTTCCAGGACGGAATCGCAGCCGCTCTGGAGTGCCAGGTGGAAATGTCGGCAAAGCCGCTTATCCTGCCATAACTTCAGAAGCCTAGGTGAAATCTCTTGAGGCTGTAATGAGGAAAGATGCAACCGCTGGATATCCGTCCCCCCCAGTATCCTCCGCACCAATTCCCTCAAATCGGCACCACTGCTATGGTAGCTGCCTATTTTCGTCCCCGTGAGTATCACTTCCTTATAACCTGCAGCACACCTTTCTTTCACAGTTTCTATTACTCCCTCCACAGGCACACAATACTCGCGCCGCCGCACGCTAGGAACCACGCAATAGGCACAGCCATCTTTACATCCATCCTGTATCTTTACAAAACTGCGGATGCGGCCAAGGCCATTGCCATTATGACGCCCAGACATACACACCGAAGCGAACCTCTCCCGAACCAGCTCCAGCAAATACGCTTTCTGCTCGTTACCTATCACCAGGTCTGCGCCAGCACTGGCCAGCTCTTCAGCCGCTCTCTCAGCATAGCAACCAGTAACGATAACTTGAGCAGCGGGATTTCGCTTGCGCAGCAGTCTTACCAGATGCCTTGACTTGCGGTCAGCCATATGAGTCACCGTACAGGTATTCAGAACGCAGATGTCGGCCACATCGCCATCGACAACTCGGTAACCAGCATCAGCGAATTGATGAGCCAGTTGCTCGCTCTCCGCTTGGTTCAGTTTACAGCCCAGTGTATAGATAGCTACGCGCAAGCCGTCCTGCATTTCCATGACGGAGGCAATTATATTTGCCCCCACCCACAGGGTCAAACACACCAAGATATAGAGTCGGATATGCATGTCTAACTTGCACGCTGCCACAACTTGTGGTATAAATCCAAAAACTAGAAAGCCGAGGCATTTGCTTGGCCCGTACCCACTGGAATCTGCTACCACAAATCGAACAAATCGCTAGCCCGCCTGGCATCGACCACCTGATAGCCCAACTTCTCCATAATCGCGGTATTTCCGACCCCAACCAGACAGACCTTTTCCTCAGTGCCGACCAGCGCCTGGAAGCCGACCCCTTCTTGCTCCCCGATATGCACCAGGCAGTCAACCGCATCTACCAAGCCCTGTTCGCTGGCGAGAAAATCGCCGTATACGGCGACTTCGATGCCGACGGCATCACCGCCACTGTGCTTTTGGTTCAGGGGCTAGAAGCACTTGGCGCCAATGTCATCCCCTACATACCCCACCGCCTTGTCGAGGGTTACGGCCTGCGGACACCAGCCTTGGAAAAGCTCCACAAGCAGGGTATTAGCCTGGTTATCACCGTAGATACCGGCATTACGGCCTTAGAGGAAGTGGACAAAGCCCATAAAATGGGCATGGACATTATCATCACTGACCACCACGTGCCACCGGAAAACCTGCCCCAGGCCAAAGCCGTGGTCAACCCCAAGAGAAATGACTCGGCTTACTCTTCCACCGAGTTGGCAGGGGTAGGAGTAGCCTTCAAGTTCCTACAGGCGCTGCTAAAAGGGAGGGGTGAAGAAGATGTGATACACAGGTCACTTGACCTGGTTGCCCTGGGGACAATAACCGATATGGTGCCACTCCTGGGCGAAAATCGCTACTGGGTAAAGCAAGGCTTAGGGCTCCTCAAAGATACAAAACGTCTCGGACTCCAAGAAATGATGCGCTGCGCTGGATTGGAACCAGGCAGCATCGACGCCGACAAGATATCCTGGATACTAGGGCCCCGCATCAACTCTGCCGGCAGATTGGATGACGCTAACACCAGTTACCTGCTACTTATCACCCAAGACCGCCAGGAAGCCATCTCACTGGCATCCGAGCTAGAAAGGAAAAACGCCCGGCGCCGCCAGGTTACAGACCAATTGATGAGCATGGCTAAGGAACACATTGTAGCCGGCGGCGTGGAACGACCACTGCTCATGGCCGGCCACGACGACTACCCTCAGGGAGTTATGGGGCTGGTGGCCGGCAGGCTGGCTGATGAGTTCAATCGTCCGGTCGTTTTGGTCAGAATTGGCTCGGAGACCTGCCGCGGCAGTGGCCGTAGCATACCGCAATTCGACCTCATGGCTGCCCTGCAACAATGTCAGGACATACTATCCGACTTCGGCGGCCATACTAAGGCTGCTGGCTTTGTGGTATCTGTTGACAACCTGCCCCAACTCCAGCAACGAT
>VGOF01000073.1 GCA_016875975.1 Chloroflexota bacterium
GTTGCCGATGATGGCTTTAGGGTGCTTCCCGCCCATCTCAATGTAGCCAAACATGTTTATCAATCCCTCGAAATCCTCTAGCGAAACATTCCGCACGTTCCTGCGGATTTTCTCCAGCAGTTTCTTTTTGGTAGCCAACTCATCACAACCTCCTTGTTTATTTGGCGTACCTAGCTGGTAAAATGGTAGCATATATGCTACCACCTGTCCATGAATAGCTACTGAGCAATGCCGTTTGGGTTTTCGAATCGAGGGGCAGTAAATGCCACGTCGATTGATAGTAGAACGCCAGAGTGCTAAAATCAGACCGAACAGAGCTTCGGCTGTATACGGGGGAACAATGGGCAGAAGATATTGGCTTGACCTGTTTACCGGCAAAACTTGGAATGAATTCTTGAACCACGGTGCAAGCATAAGTGGCTTTAGAGAACGTAGAATTAATCTCGCACAGAAAGTTCAGCCAGGAGATTATTTCATATGTTATCTGACGGGTCTGAGCAGGTTTATAGGCGTGTTGGAAGTCACCTCACCGTGCTATTTCGATAACAAAACACAAATATGGGAAGAAGAAATATATCCTGTTAGATTCAAAGTGAAAATAGTCTATGGGCTCGAACCCAAGACCGCGGTACCGATTCGTATTCTGCAGAATAGGCTTTCGATGTTCAAAGACTTGAAGTCCCCAAAAGCATGGTCAGGCTTTTTCAGGAGCTCCCCTGTAGAATTCGAAAAGGAAGATGCCGACGTAATCGTAGAGGCAATTCAGAGTGCTGCCGAAAATCCTGTTGAAAGAGAATACGATGAAAAGAGACTCTGGCGCAGCCCAAATGTATATGAATCGAGAGTCACGCAGATTACGGTACCAGACGCGGAAGCACTCGAGGTTACCGAACCCAAAGTCGAAAGAACAACACACGAGGAAATGCAGTGGTTGTTACTTAAGCTAGGTTCTGACATGGGCTTGGATGTTCGAGTGGCGAGAAATGATCAAAACAAGGAGTACAACGGTATCTCATTCCAAGACATCCCTCGTTATCGAAAAGAGTTACCGACGCAATTTGTGCCGAAAGCACAGAGAATAGTAGAGATGATCGACGTGCTGTGGTTGCAGAAGAACCAGATAATCGCCGCATTCGAAGTTGAACATACAAGTTCGATCTACTCAGGCTTATTGCGGATGTCCGACTTAATAAGCGAGCAGCCGAACATATCAATAGACCTCTATATAGTTGCGCCAGATGACCGACGTGCTAAAGTGAAAGAAGAAGTCAATAGGTCGACCTTCGCAAGATTGGATCGTCCCCTGCCTCAAATGTGCAGGTTCTTGCCCTACTCAGAATTGAAGAAGGAAATCGAACAAATGGGTGACCGAGTTAAGTACATGAAGCCTCAGTATATTAACGAAAGAATTGCCGAGAGCTGTGAGCTTTATGAGGCCTGAGATCCCGCTATCTCAAAAACAGCCACTCATTCCGGTTTCTTAGTGCCCGCCCCGGGCACCCGGCTGGATGGGGAGAGACGGGTTACGGCGTTATACTCCTTGGGACAAACCAGTTCGCAACTGCCGCACTTGGTGCATTTGGTCTGGTCGATTACTTTGATGCCTTTCTCGTCGCTGGCGATGGCTTTTACCGGGCAGGTCAGTACGCAATGCTCGCAGGCACGTTCGCACTTCTCGCGGAGGATGTAGTAGGCAATAAGCTCTTTACACACCAGCGCCGGGCAACGTTTCTCCACGATGTGAGCCATGTATTCGTCGCGAAAGTAGCGAATGGTGGTGAAAACGGGGTTGGCTGCTGTCTTGCCCAAGCCACACAGCGACCCATCTTTGATATCCTCGCCCAGTTCCACCAGAAAATCGATATCTTCCAGCTTGCCTTTCCCTGTGGTGATTTCGGTCAGTATGTCCAGCATGTGCCAGGTGCCGATGCGACAGGTGGAGCACTTGCCACATGATTCTTTCTGAATGAAATCCAGAAAGAATCTGGCAGCATCCACCATGCAGTTGTTCTCGTCCATGGCGATGACGCCGCCCGAGCCCATGACAGCGCCGGCTTCCCGCAGCGAATCGAAATCCACCGGCGTTAGCAGCAGTTCTGCCGGCAGGCAGCCGCCAGATGGGCCGCCTATCTGCACTGCCTTGAACTGTTTATTATTACGCATGCCACCGCCGATTTTATAGATAAGCTCATTCAGTGTGATGCCCATTGGCACTTCGGTCAGCCCCGTCTGTACTGTCTTGCCCGCCAGGGCAAATACAGCCGTGCCCTTGCTGCTTTCCGTGCCGATGGAGGCAAACCATTCGGCACCACGCTGGAGTATCAAAGGCACGTAGGCAAAGGTCTTCACGTTGTTGAGGACTGTCGGCTTGCCCCACAGGCCAGCCTCTACTGAATGAGGCGGCCTCGGCCGGGGCATACTACGCTTGCCCTCAATGGCATACATTAGAGCGGTGGACTCCCCGGAGACAAAGGCCCCGGCCCCTTGTGCTATCTCGATGTCGAAGCTGAAACCGCTGCCCAAAATCCCTTTGCCTAGAAATCCCTGCTTCTTTGCCTGCTTCAGAGCTATGTCTAGCCGCGCTATGGCTAGAGGATACTCAGTGCGAATATAGATAAACCCGTTCCCAGAGCCAAGCGCATAAGCGGCAATCGCCATCCCTTCTATAACCTGGTGAGGGTCGCTCTCCAGGATAACCCTGTCCATGAAAGCCCCCGGGTCTCCCTCGTCTGCATTGCAGATTACGTATTTCGGCTGTCCTGGCGCCTGTCTGCACTGCTCCCATTTCCGACCAGTAGGGAAGCCAGCGCCACCACGGCCTCTCAACCCTGAAGCTTTTATCTCGGATATGATAGCCTCTGGTTTCATTATCAGGGCATTAGCCAGACTTGCATAGCCGCCGCTGGCGACGTAGTGATTGATATCTTCCGGGTTGATATAGCCGCAGTTGCGCAGGATGAGTCGCACCTCATGTTCAAAACGCATCAGTTCCGGGATGCGGACAGCTTCGCCTTCGCCTCCCTCCACCGTGCCTAAAGCCAAATCAAGGCAGGGGTCATCGCCCAGCACATAGCCTTCAACCAGCGTGGGCACGATTTGCGGAGTGACGTTGTTATAGCACACGGTAAAGGAATCGGGCTTTACGATGGTGACCAGCGGCTCAAAGGAGCAGAGGCCAACGCAGCCCACCTGGCTTATATTAGCCTTGGCGCCCTGCCTTGCCATTTCTTTATGAAAGGCTTCCACCACTGGCAAAGCGCCGCCGGCGCGTCCACAGGTGGCAGTGCCGATGAGGATGTGGGGAATCTGGCCGTGGTACAGAGCGTCCCATTCTGCCTTGGCTTTTTGCTGGATTTCCTGGAATGTCATGTTAGTCGTTCGTCGCAAGTTTCAAGTCACAAGTTTCAGGTTTCAAGTCTGTTGCTTCGTGACCTGTAACTTGCAACTTGTATCTGCTCAGGATGCTTGTTCCTTCTGGGGTTTCTCCTCTACTACTGGCTTTACTGTGACCAGCACCTCCTCCACCTTGGGAGGGGTCATACGGGGGTAAATGGATTCATTTATGGTGACTACGGGGGCTAGGGCACAGCAACCAATGCAGGCTACTCTGTCAAGGCTGAACTCTTGGTCTGGGGTGATGTCGCCCACTTCCACTTCCAGCTCCCGAGCCATGGCTTCGAGCACAAGCCGACCGCCGGCCATGTGACAGGCAGTGCCCATACAGACGGTGACGGCGTGCTTGCCCAGCGGTTTGAAGCGAAACTGATTATAAAAAGTGGCGATGCCGTAAACCGTGCTTCCCGGGATTTCCAGGAAGTCGGCGATTAACTGCATCGCCTCCTTTGAAATATACCCTAGCTTCTGCTGAACTTCCCTGAGCAGGGAAATTACATGACGCCTTTCCTTCTTCTGCGGCGTCAGGATTTCAGCCAGTTGTTGCCTTAGTTCTTCCACTTCTGCACGAGGCCCGGCAGATAGGCGGGAATCTCGCTGGCTTCCCTGGGGCCAACGATGATTTCCCAGTCAGGCAATGCCTCTTCCAGCTCACCTTTGATGCGGGCTACTTTGCCCGGGATGACCAGCTTTCGGGTCTTAGCCTTGTCCTCAATGCCCGACTTCTTGAGGAAGGGGCCGATAGAGTCGCCGGAGAACTTGCCGGCAGCCCAACCGGTGAGCACGCCCAATCCCTCGGTATCCTTGACCAATAGCCAGGATGGCACCTTGCTGCCCTCGATTTCTGAAGCCACGATGAAGTAGGTCAGTGCCCAGTTACTGGTGATGAGCACCGGGGAATCGGCAGTAGGCTCTCCTATCTCATAGACCTTCTGCTCTACCGACATCGGTATTCGCGGGTCTGTGTATATGTTAAGCCTCTGCACCAGCAATGGCAACAGCGAGCTGGCATCGAAATCATTAAGCACGATGATACCGGGGTATTTGGCTACGAATATAGCTGCCAGCAGGATTTCCCTGATTTCGTCTTTAGCCATGTAGCAGGGGAAGCCGATGGTAGGATAGCCCAGCGGTCTGAAGTTCTGCTTCAAGGCAGCCCTGCGGATGAGCGTCTGGTTTTTGATGGCCTCCTGCATGTTCTTGGAAACAGGGTCCAGGACAAGCTCGTCCAAGCCAGCTTCCTTAAGCTTGGTGGTCATCGGAATCAGCTCCTCCACACTGTTGGCTTTGACCACCAGAGGCGTAGGCGCACTCTTAACGCCGGCGATGACCTTATCGATGTTGTCCTTGGTCACCGGGTAAAGCAGCGGTCTCCTGTTGCTGCAAAGGCGATATGCCGAAAGCAGGACATCAACATCTTCGGAGCTCAGTATAAAGGGGACATTTGTTTGTTCACAAACCTTCTTGACCAGTGCTTCGTACCTAGCTTTGTCGCCAGATTCAAACCGCAGCGCCAAAAGGTTGGCTTTCAGCGTCAGTCCTACCCAGGGGAACTGCAAATCTTTCAGCTTCTTAATCTTCTCATCGACCTTGGCATCAGGTTCCTTGTCTGTGATGCGCAGGGCGATGCCTGGCTGGTGGACAAAGGTCTTCTCGTGCCGATAGACCACCTCTTCGTTGCCGATGCGCAGTGCTTTGTCGCCACTGCCTATGGTCACCAGCTTGATTGGCGGTGCCAGTGCCTCTTCCAGCTCGGCCTTGACATCTGCTGGCAGGTGCGGACACTTGTCCAGAGAGACGCCGCCGCCGGCCAGTTTCATGGCAAAGGCAAAGCAGGTGGGGAAGCCGCATTCACGGCAGTTCTTTTTGCCCCCATCGGGAAGCCTTTTAACAACATCAGTCCCTTTTAGCGCCATGGGATAACCTCCTGGTTTATTTTAGACTGGAAGCTCTACTTCACCCTTGACCCAGGGATGCCCGACTTTGTCCAGCCACGCAGCCAGCTCATCGACGTTCTTCACGTCCTCTTCAGTTGCTATCTTGTCATAAAGGTCGGCTGGTATGGCTTCCTTGTACCGCTCCTTGATTTCCTTGGGCATCCAGACGCAGCGCTTCAAGCCACCGTCAGCCTGGAGAAACCTGGGCGAGCGAAGGTACTCCAGGGCTAAGCCCAGGAAGCCTTCCACCTGCCTGCCGCCGCTGGCTTCGGCTGCCATGGTAGAAAAAGGCACTCCGGCAACCGTTGGGCCGGCAAAGTCGCGGTGCACCACGCCAAAGGCATCGACTTCCGGTATGTAGAACCAGATGGCCTGGAAGCAGCCACAAGAGGTATGCGGGTGCTCGAAGGCACTGTGGAGATAGACGCGGTCATAGGCGCCCATTGATTTAACCTGACCAAGCTGGTTGCAACCGCTGTATTCGCCCCTGATGGGGTCAAGGCATTCGCCCTTCTTGACTTCCTGCACCGGGCCCTCGGGGTCTAGCTTAAAGGCAGCCCGTCCGTCAAACCAGCTAATAGCGCCGCAGTTGGCTATCCTCTCCGGGGTAGCGATGCAGATGTGGGTGGGCGCAAAGCTCTGGCACAGAGCGCAGCTATAGAACTCCTGGACATCCTCATCTTTCAAGCCGCGAGCCCTCTCATCCCTGGCCTTATACACTTCCTTAGCCTTGGGATATAGCTCTTCGACTTTCTTGGGGTCGGTGACGAAAGTAATGGCTATCTTCTCAATGACATCCAGTTCCGAGGTATAGAGGAACATCAGTATCTGGCCCACTGCTTCCAGCGAGTTGAGGCCTTTCTTGTAGGCGTCCTTGCTGATCCTGATCCAGATTTCATCTCTCTGGTTCATGTGGTACAGGCCCTCTATATAGTTGGCATAGAGGTGGATGCGGCGTTCAAATACCGGCTCCATGTCCTTCTCCAGCTTGGCGCCGGCGACGTCAATCATCAAAGCCAGAGGATGGCTGCTGCCTTCCGTCATCTCCCCCATGTCCGGGCCGATGATGGTTATCTTCTGGTCTTCGACTTCGCCGACATCCTTCAGGGTGGCCAACTCGAACTTGAACTTGGCTGCCGGGCCGCCAAATTCGACATGCATGTCGCCTTTTCTGATTACTTCGCCCTCGTACTGAGGTCCAACATCAACTGGGAAAATTCCTGCCATGTTATGCTATGCCTCCTTCTTCTTTAGATTGGCAATGAAGTTATCTAAGAACTCTTTCCACTGAGAGTCTTTTCTGAAATTGGGTAGAGAGTAGCTGGCATGGGGGTAGAAATAGGGGCACAGGGTCATGGTCTTCAAGTGTGGGGCGAAATGCTTCAGCGTGGATAGGCCCTGCTCACCCAGGTCAGTCCTGAAGCCCAGGAACATGACCAGGTCATGGTTGCCTTCTTTCTTAACTCCCTTCCATGCCGGGTCTTTCAGGTGGTTCAATATCTCTATAATGTCATAGGTGCTGGACGGCTCCACGCCCAGCTCCACCAGTTTCTTCTTGGTGTGGGCAGTGGCGCAGATGGGGATGTCCAGCGCCTTGGCTATTTCCACGGCGTACTCAAAGAGGGGTTTCCCCTCCACGGGCTTGGTCAGTATCTTGGGGCCGAGGACCAGGAGAGGCCGTTTAGCCTTCTGAACCAGCATGGCATACTCTTCGGCGTCCTCGATAATCCTGGCTGCCTTGGTGCCAGTCAGCACGTTCACTCGATGGTAGGGTAAGGTTATAGTCATGGTTGCCTCCTTTTAATCCCTTTTTGCCATTCCTGCCTAGTGCACCACGGCATCTATAGGTACCTCCGATTCGTAGGTGCCGATCAAGGTGGGCAGCGTCAATACCGGCTTCTCCTTCCAACCCACCTTCTCCAGGTAAGGCATGATTTCTTTCTTGTAGAAGATAGGTATGTC
>VGOF01000074.1 GCA_016875975.1 Chloroflexota bacterium
AACAACATTGACAGTAGCCTGAAGCAGCACTGGAAGCCCATTGCCTGGATTCTAGGCCCATTAGTGGTCCTGGCCATCATATTCGCGCTACCGCTCAAGACCGTGCCCATCCAGGTGACCGAGACCTATTGGGACACCGAGATGAAGCAGGAGCCATATACGGAGAGCGAGCAGTATACGGACACGGAGACCTACACCGCCACTGAAATGCAGACACAGACGGCGTATGACTCCTATGTTGACTCCAGCGGCTGGTCCTACGTGTTCAACGTGGACAAGGCGAACTCCAAGGTTAGCATTAACTTCTACGGCTTCCCTTACTATGCCTACCCGCAGTGCGACGTAGTATGTGCTACCTCAGACCCATCCTCATGCGTAGCACGTTGTATCCCTTACCCCTATGGCGGTGGTGGCAGGGTGCTAGTCAAGCTGACCTACCCCGAAGATGTGACCAAGCAACGACAGGTTACCAAGTACCGGGAGGTCACCAAGTACCGCGAAGTACCCACGCAGGTACTGAAAGAAAGGACAGCAACCAGGAACGTGAAGATGTCCCTGTGGGGATACATTTTTAGGTAGGCACATCATAAGACCACTACAGCCATTGCAAGCAAAGCGTGGCGGCCTCGGCAGCTACCTGTCATCGCAAGAAAGTCCCGATGTAATCGGGGCGACGCGGCGAGCACGCTTTCTCACGTCACCCTGAACGAAGTGAAGGGTCTAGATGCTTCACTCCGCTCGCAACGCTACCTCAGTTCTACATTGACGTACCGTCCAAAACTAAGCTACGATAAGCGACATGAAAAAGAACTTGATGGAAATACTCGCCTGCCCCATTTGCAAGGGCGAACTGCAGCTTAAGTCAACTGAAGAAAAGGACGACGAAGTAGTTACCGGCTCCCTCCACTGCCGGAAATGCAAGTTCGACTATCCTATTACCGACTACATCCCCAACCTGCTGCCACCAGAATTGCAGGGCAAATAGAAGAGCTTACTCCGGGCTATAAGTGATGCAGCTCTGCGGGGATTCCCAGACCTGGACACTTTCCAACATTACATCGGCCGGGAAACGTCCTTTTAGCTGCTCATAAACAGTGGCGGCGATGTTCTCCGAAGAGGCATTGAGCTTGTCGAAGGGCGGCACATCGTTGATACAGGTATGGTCAAACTTCGCCAGCACCTCTGAGAGATGTTTCTTCAACTCAGTGAAATCGTAGGCCAGGCCAATGTCATCCAGCTTATCGGTCTTCAATGTAACCACCACTTTGAACCGATGACCGTGCACATTCTCGCACTTGCCCTGATAATTACGCAGGTAGTGTGCGGCATCAAAATGCCCTTCAACGGATACGCGATACATTTCGCCTCCTGTTCAGCAATTCCTCACCACGTCCCCACTCTCGAACGCCAGATACGCTTCCTAACTCTGCCAGCAATTGCCTGACCGCTTTCCCATTGCCAGGATGGACCAGCTCCGGAGCAATCTCAGCCAGCGGCACCAGCACAAAGGCACGCTCTGTCAACCTGGGGTGTGGAATAGTCAGCTCCTGACCCTCCATCACCAAGCCATCATAGAACAGGATGTCTATGTCTATGGGACGAGGGGCATTGCGAAAGCTAGATTTCCTGCCCAGTTTCTTCTCGATTTCCTTGGCCAGCCGAAGCAGCTTCTCCTGGCTTAACCCGGTCGAGACACGGCATACCACATTCAAAAAAAACGGCTGCTGCTCATAGCCCACAGGCTCGGTCTCATAAATGGAGGAGACTTCCTGCACCATCACCTGCCCTGACATCAATTCGAAAGCCTCTGACAGGTTTTTCTGTCGATTGCCCAAGTTGGACCCCAGCGCCAAATAAGCAATGGCCACAACTACACCTTCTCCCCACGCACGATGGCATCGCTCATCCTGCAAACACGCATCATCTGGTGGACATCGTGCACCCTGATTATATCGGCACCCTTGGCAATCCCGATAGCCACGCTGGCCGCCGTTCCTTCAACCCGCTGGTCTAAAGGTAAGTCCAGCACCAGGCCTATCATCGACTTACGCGAGGTGCCCAACAATATCGGCCTACCTAAAGCTCTCAACTCATCTAGGCGGCGTACCAGTTCCAGGTTTTGTTCTAACGTCTTGCCGAAGCCAATCCCCGGGTCAATTATGATATCCTCCCATTTCACGCCTGCATCCAGTGCCAGGTCGATGGCCCGCTTGAGGTCAGAAAGCACCGCAGGGACAATATGGCGCTGCTGCTTGTCCCTCTGGTTGCTCATTAGAATTATGGGGACATTCCTCTTCGCTGCCAGTACAGCCAGCTTCGGCTCCGCTTTCAGTCCCCAGATATCATTCAGCATCTGGGCACCAGCATCTAGTGCTCTCCGTGCCACCTCGTACTTATAAGTATCCACACTCAGGGGAACATTGACTTCAGCAGCCAACTTCTCCAGCACCGGTATCACCCGCCTCAGCTCCTCGTCGATCGATATGGGATTGGAATTCGGCCTTGTTGACTCCCCACCCACATCTATTATGTCAACCCCATTCTCTGCAAATCGCTTGCCCTGGGCAACGGCCAACTCAACCGTGCTCAAGCCATCGCCGGAAAACGAATCAGGCGACACGTTGACGATACCCATCACATAGGTGCGCTCGCCCCAGCGAAAAGATATATTCCCGCAACGCGTCACGCCCACGGAACTACCACCCCTGGCCTTGCGCCACTTAGCCAACTGTGCCTTCGTCAACCTGATAGACATCAGGTGCTATTCTACCACGCCACTCTCCATCAGAGTAGCTCCGACTTACAGAACAGAACGGGGGTATGCTACAATATGGTCTTGGGTGTGCCCTTCTGAGCTTAGACCAGTAAATCCAGCTTAATGGAGTTAAGATAATGGGTATTGAAGAAAAGATCGCCGAACTGAACAAACTACGGGCACAGTCTCTTGCCGGCGGCGGAGCTAAACGTATCGAAGCTCAGCACGAGCGGGGCAAGCTCTCCGCCAGAGAGCGAATCGATGTTCTATTCGACCCCGGTACCTTCGAAGAAATAGACCCCTTCGTCACGCACCGCTGCACCGATTTCGGCCTGGAAGAGCAAAAAACACTGGCCGATGCCGTGGTCACCGGCTACGGCAAAATCAACGGACGCGATACCTTCGTGTTCTCACAGGATTTCACAGTTTTCGGTGGCTCCCTGTCCAAGGTGGCCTCCGAGAAAATATGCAAGGTGATGGATTTATCAGCCAAGACTGGCGCACCGGTCATCGGCCTTTTGGACTCAGGCGGCGCCCGCATCCAGGAAGGCGTTGACAGCCTGATAGGCTACGGAGACATCTTCACGCGCAACACTATCTATTCCGGCGTGGTGCCCCAGATTTCAGTGGTTATGGGCCCCTGTGCCGGAGGCGCCGTTTACTCGCCTGCCATCACCGATTTCATATTCATGGTCAAAGGAACCGGCCAGATGTACATCACCGGCCCAGCCGTAATCAAGTCGGTCACCGGCGAAGAGGTCAGCCTGGAAGACCTGGGGGGTGCCATGACACATGCCACCAAGACCGGAAACTGCCATTTCGTCGCCGACAACGACCACCAGTGCCTTGAGATGGTACGCCGATTGCTCACCTTCCTGCCCCAGAACAACATGGAGGAACCACATTTTGTGGAGACGGGCGACAATCCCAATCGTATGGATGAAGAGTTGCTGCGCATCATACCCGATGACCCTAACAAGACCTACGACATGAAGCAGCTAATAACCAGAGTCGTAGACAATGGCGACCTTATGGAAGTCCATGAGAATTTCGCCCGCAATCTCATTGTGGGCTTTGCCAGACTGGGGGGACACAGTGTGGGCATCGTAGCCCAGCAACCATTAGTATATGCTGGCGTGATAGACGTGGATGCCTCGGACAAAGGTTCCAGGTTCGTCCGCCTCTGTGACTGCTTCAATATTCCCATTATCACCTTTGTGGATGTTCCGGGGTACATGCCAGGTACAGAGCAGGAATATAAAGGCATCATCAGGCACGGTGCCAAGTTCCTCTATGCCTATGCCGAAGCCACCGTGCCCAAGATAAGCATCATCACCCGCAAGGCTTATGGCGGTGCTTTCGTAGTTATGAGCAGCAAAAGCCTCCGCGGCGATATAAACTACGCCTGGCCCACTGCCGAGATCGCCGTGATGGGCCCTGACGGCGCTGTCAACATCGTATTCAAGGACGTCATCGACAAGGCAGCAAATCCCAAAGAGGAGCGCCAAAAGCTGGTGGCAGACTACAAGGAAAAGTTCGCCAACCCCTATGTGGCAGCCAGCAAGGGCTATCTCGACGATGTTATTGACCCGCGCACCACCAGACCCAAGGTCATTAAGGCTCTGGAAATGCTAAGAAGCAAATCAGACACCAACCCCCCGAAGAAACACGGGAACATCCCGCTGTAAGGAAACAGAAATGAAAGAAACGGTAGTAGCAGCTATCACCGCCGCCATAACCACCTATATGCAGCAGGAGGAACAGGCCAGGGCAATAGCCCCAGTAACCATCCCCCCCCACCCCCAGATGAGCAACTGGCGCATCTATGGACTTCAGGAGTTGATGCGCGCCAGAACTCGATGGCAGGTAAGAAAGCCTGTCCGATAACAACGAACAACACACGCATTGCGTGAAAGGAGATATACATGACCCCAGCTAAAGGCAATGGCAAAAACCCGGTTAAAATAACCGACCTCACCTTCCGTGACGGACACCAATCGCTATTCGCCACCCGAGGCAGAACTGCCGACCTGGAACCCATCGCCCCCGATATGAACAAGGCAGGATTCTGGTCAATGGAGGTCTGGGGCGGAGCCACCTTCGATGTCATGACTAGGTTCCTCAACGAAGACCCCTGGGACCGAGTCCGCATTCTCAAGAAACTAATGCCCAATACCAAGCTGCAGATGTTGTTGCGCGGGCAGAACCTTGTCGGCTACCGCCACTATGCCGATGACGTGGTCACCGCTTTCTGCCACCATGCCGCCGACTGCGGCATCGACGTGTTCCGCGTGTTTGACGCTGTCAACGATGAGCGCAACTTCATAACCGCTTTCAAGGCCATAAAAGACAAGAAGAAGCATATCCAGGGCTGCCTCTCCTACTCACTCACCGAACCCAAGCTGGGCGGTCCGGTATACAACATAGATTATTTCGTGAAGAAGGCAGTAATCATCCAGGATATGGGCGCCGATAGCTTTTGCATTAAGGACATGGCCGGGCTTATTGCCCCGGATGACGCTTACGAGCTGGTCAAAGCCTTAAAGCAAGCACTGAAGATACCAGTATGCCTGCACACCCACTATACCAGCGGCATGGCATCCATGAGTATGCTCAAGGCAGCCGAAGCAGGAGTCGACATCATCGATACCTGCCTTGCCCCCTGGGCTCTTCGCACCTCCCACCCCGCAGTAGAGCCTATCGTCGTAGCATTAAGCGGAACGCCGAGAGACACGGGACTTAAGTTGGAACAACTGCTGAAACTTGGCGAATACTTCGAGTCAATTGCACCTAAATACCGTGACTTCCTGGACAGCACCAAGATGTCGGTCATAGACACCGGTGTGCTGTGGCACCAGATACCGGGTGGTATGTTCAGCAACATGGTGTCCCAGCTTAAGGAAGCCAACGCACTCGACAGATTACAAGAGGTCTATGCCGAGCTTCCTCGCACCCGCAAAGAGCTGGGCTATCCGCCTCTGGTAACGCCGACCAGCCAGATAGTAGGCGTTCAAGCAGTATCAAATGTCCTCTTCGGCAGATACAAAATGGTCTCAAAGGAAATCAAAGACTACGTATATGGCTTATACGGCAAACCCCCTACGCCCATAGACCCTGAAGTGCAAAAGAAGGTGCTCAAGGGCTACGAACGCGGCGAGAAACCCATAACCGGCCGACCTGCCGATATCCTGGAACCTGAGCTGGACAAGGCCAAGGAAGCCACCAAGGATATAGCCAAGGACATCGGCGATGTTCTGGCCTATGCCCTGTATCCTACCACTGGCATGCGCTTCTTGAAATGGAAGTACGGCCTGGAGACACCGCCCCCTGAGACCAAGCCCAGGACACTCGAAGACGTAAAACGAGAGGACGAGCTTATCGCCAAGGCGAAAGCTGGCAAACTGGTGGAGAAGGGAAAAATCGAAGCACCAGCCAAAGGCCCAGGCGCCAGGACATTCAATGTCTTCGTAGGAGAGGAATACTTCAAAGTAGATGTGGAACCGGTAGGCGGGGCGGTAACCTTTGTCACAGCGCCACCACCTTCTGCACCCGCAGCAACACCATCACCAGCACCTGCACCAGTGGCCCCACCTCCACCGCCGGCAGAGAAAAAACCGGCAGCCCCCGTTGCCAAACCACCCGTAGCCGCTGGTGAGACCCCATTGCTGGCTCCAATACCGGGAACCGTAATCCGCTACCTGGTGAAGGAAGGCGATGAGGTCAAGGCAGGCGCTACCATAGCCGTCCTGGAAGCCATGAAGATGGAAAACGACATAGTTGCTCCCTGCGCCGGCAAGGTCAAGGCATTGACCTGCAAGCCAGGTGATAAAGTAGCCGGAGGCACCGTATTAGCCATAATCGGATAGATATGAATGGGGAAAACCCTCAGCGAGCAAATCCTAAGTGCCAAGTCAGGAATTGACGCCAGAGCCGGCGACATAGTTATCGCCCCGGTGGGCCTAGTTTTTGTCCAGGATACCACCGGGCCTTTAACCATCAGACAATTCAAGGACAGCAAGCACGACAGTTTAGCCAATCCCCAGCGTAGCGTGATATTCATCGACCATGCTGTACCCAGCCCCAGCCGCCAGTTGTCTAACGACCATCAATTCCTGCGTCAGTTCGCCAGGGAAACCGGCTGCGTCATCTTCGAAGGCGGCCATGGCATCTGCCATCAGCTTGTAGCTGAGAACTTCGCCAACCCCGGCGACATCATCGTCGGCGCTGACTCCCACACCGTTACTGCTGGCGCCCTTGGAGCCTTCGCCACCGGAATGGGCTCCAGCGACATCGCCATTGCCCTAGCCCTGGGCAAAACCTGGTTCCGCGTGCCGGAGAGTTTCAAAATCAATCTCAGCGGCAGATTCCAGAAATGGGTAAGCTCCAAAGACCTCGTCCTCTACCTCATCGGCAAAATCGGAGCCGATGG
>VGOF01000075.1 GCA_016875975.1 Chloroflexota bacterium
AACTACGATGGCCAGCGCTCCTTTGCCGATATCCATCAGCACCACAATAGCGTACGGTATGCGGCCCATTCTACGATACACCGCAGCGGCGCTGATTTTGCCATCGCCTTCCGTGCGCATATCTTGCCTACCCAATACTCGACCGATAATAAGCGTCGAGGGGAAAGAACCGATAAGATATCCCAACGGAACCGCCAGAAATGAATACCAGGCCATTGTCACCTCCGTTTTCACTGCTAAGGCGAGAGAGGGCTATATGCTAACTCTTGTACGTGCGCCAAGTCAACGTTGCCCTTGACCAAACGCCGCCTCAGTGATATACTGCATGTGGTTGCTTATGCAATAAGTTGTATTAGATAACGTTCGCATATTAGCCTGCAGGTATGTGCATGTTCGGAGGGGTATCAGGCAACCACAAGCGTTGCAGCGAGGATGTTCAATAGGTGCTGAGCATCCTAAGGCACAGTAGCTCGTATTTTAGAAGATGCGGTAGACAAGGAAGTATGTTGTGAAGATTACTCCGCTTCTGGATAATTACGCTTCAGTCAAATTCCTCATAGGTATCTTGATAGAGTTCCCCATACTGGCCGGCGGAGGCATACTGGGGATTCTTTTTTCCTGGTCCAGGCTTCCCCTCTATCCGCTGCCCAATATTTTCGGGCTTATCTTGATAATGGCCGGCTACGTAGTCCACTTAGGATATGCTCACAATGCTTTCAAAAAGCAAGGTGTTAGGGCACATCACAATCCTGCGGGAGTAAACAAGCTGGTAACCTGTGGCATCTATTCACGAATCAGGCATCCCGGATACCTGGGGTTGATACTGATTTATTTCGGGCTGGCGCTCGTTTTTGGCATAGCCTGGATGCTTGTTCCAGCATCTACCTTCACTGTCTTAACTTATCTGACAGCAATAAAGGAGGAGAGGTTTTTGCTGGAGCACTTTGGAAGAGAGTATGAAGAATACAGAAGCCGTGTCCCCTGGCGGTTTATTCCAAAGGTGATTTGATAGCGTATATACCAGAGACAACGTAATAATAGAAAACAATGTGAAAGGAGGACTCCACTTGTGAAAAATCCCAAAATTATCATAACCGCAGTCCTGGCCCTTTGTCTTTTTGCCTCAGTTCTTCTGGCTGGCTGTTCAAAAGACACTGCTGACAAATTGATCGTAGTCACCAGTACATCCCTGTTAGCTCAGATAGTCGAGCGAATAGCAGATGATAGGGTTGATGTGGTTAACATCATTCCACCAGCGCAGTGCCCAGGTCATTTTGACGTTAAGCCCGACGATATCAAGAAGCTGTCTAAAGCCAACCTTTTCCTGCTCCATGGCTGGCAAGGGGAGAAGTTCTCTCAAGAATTAATCGCCTCGGCTAACAACCAGAATCTAAGCGTTGTTAAGCTCGATGTCCAGGGCAACTGGATGGTGCCTTCGGTGCAGGCAGCAGGCACAGACCTGATAGCCACCGCTTTGTGCCAGGCAGACGCCAGGAACTGCCCTGTCTACCAGAAGGCAGCGGCAGAGTATAAGAGCAAGGTTGCGGAAAAAGAATCAGAGTTAAAAAGCAAACTGGCGGGAGCCAGACTATCCGAAGTCAACGTGCTTTGCGGCGAACAACAGGCGGGGTTTGTAAAGTGGACCGGCCTCAATCTCGTTGGCACATTTGGAACCCCAGATACGCTGGCACCGCAGGTAGTCAAGGGCCTAGTTGATAAGGGGAAACAGGCAAAGGTCAGCCTTGTTATCGACAACCTTCAGAGTGGAAAGGACGCCGGCGCAGCAATCGCCGAAGAGCTTGGTTGCACCAGAATCATTCTGTCCAATTTCCCAGGCGGCTTTGACAACACCGAGACCTGGGAGAAAGCTGTTGAGCACAACATCGACTTGATACTGAAAGCAGTGGGACAGTAGCTGCATACCGGGATAAACCATGATAGAAAACAAAACGAGTAGTACCATCATAGAAATCGAGAACGCCGTTGTCTCCTACAGGGAAGACGTTGCGCTCAGAGGGATATCGCTCAGAGTAAAATCTGGAGAGTTCGTCGGCATAGTCGGCCCTAACGGTGCCGGGAAGACAACGCTGCTGACGCTGGTCAACGGCCTGGGCAAACTGGTACAGGGACAGGTACACGTGCTGGGATGTCGCCTCACTTCAGGCAACGGTCACATTCTGAGAAAAAAAGTCGGCTACGTGGCCCAGATGATGAGCATAGACCCACGGATGCCGATGAGTGTGCATGACGTGGTCATGATAGGACGCTACGGGCGTTTAGGACTGTTCAAGGGACCGGGTAAGCATGACCACAAAATTGTGGACGAGGTTCTGGAACTCGTGGGCATGACCCACCTGGCTCATAGGCCGATTGGGCATCTATCCGGTGGTGAGCAACAGAGGGTAGCAATAGCCAGATGTCTTGCCCAGGAGCCACAGCTTTTTCTGCTCGACGAGCCCACTGCCTCTCTTGATTGGAAAGCCAAAATGGACATCCTCGAACTGGTGAAACTGATACACAAATCACAAAAGCTGACCACCTTGTTTGTTACCCATGACCTGAGTGCCTTGCCTGCCGCATGCAGTCGCCTCATCTTAATGAAGGATGGGCTCATCTGGAATGATGGCTCCGCAGCGGAGCTGCTAACCGACGACTATCTGAGCAAGTTATATGACATGCCTGTTCCCGTGGTACGAAGGCATCGACAGGAAGTAGTGCCAGTCTAACCTCAGGATTTGGTATTGGACCTATCTATCTTCGGCTACCAGTTCATGCAGAATGCCTTCCTGGCAGCCTTCTTTGGTGGCATTGCTTGTGCCACCATAGGAGTCTTCGTGGTGCTGATGCACATGCCGTTCATAGGCGTATGTATGGCCCACGCAGCCTTTGCCGGCGCCTTGCTGGGAGCATGGTTGGACTTCAATCCTCTGCTAGGAGCTTTTGCCATTAGCATTATGGCCGCTGCCATCATTGGCCCACTGGCAGACCGGGGAGAGATGAATCCCGAAACATCAATTGGGGCTATCTTTTCTCTCATGCTCGGCCTCGCCTTTCTTTTCATGGGGTTAATGCCTGTAACCAAGTCAGTAGCACTGGAGTTAATGTGGGGCAGCATACTGACCAATACCAGAAATGACATCATCCTTCTCGGTATTGTGGCTGTTGTTGTGGTAGGCCTGGTTCTCATGTTCTATAAGGAAATCCAGGCCACCGTTTTTCATCGCGATATGGCACTTTCGGTAGGTATTCCAGCATCCTTGGTCTTCTACGGAATCCTGTTTCTGACAGGGGCTACCATAACTGTGTCACTTAGCTCGATTGGAGGGTTGCTCATCTTCAGTTTGATTCTTAATCCAGCGGCAGCCGCCTACCAGTTCACCTACAGCATGAAGCGAATGTTCTTGCTAGCTGCTGCATTCGGTGTGACCTCCGGATGGATAGGGCTATTGTTCTCCTACTTCTTCAACATTCCCAGCGGTGCCACAATCGTGATAACGTCATCTCTCATATTCATTATCTCAATCATCCTCTCCCCTAAAAGGAAGGTTAAAAAATGGCAAGATGAACACACGGCCGAGGTAGTGCGTGATTAGGACATTTTTCAATCAAAAAGCCTCAATTTGGGACGAATCCATTGCGGAAAAGGACACCGCCAAGCTCGAAGGTATTGCAAAACGTTTGAACATAGAGCCTGGCGCTGCAGTTCTGGATATAGGTACCGGAACCGGTGTGTTCGTGCCTTATCTGATAAGAAAAATTGGAGAGAACGGGCACCTGGTAGCCCTCGACGTCGCTGAGAAGATGTTGCAAGTAGCGCAGGCCAAAAGCACCCCAGGAAATATCACGTACTTGCAGGCAGATGTGACTTTCATGCCTCTAGCCGGGGAATTTTTCGATGCCGTGGTCTGCTATTCAAGCTTTCCGCATTTCGAGAACAAACCAGCAGCGCTGTGCGAAATCAGGCGGGTGCTCAAGAAGGGCGGCAGGCTATTTGTCTGCCACACGGCAAGTCGAGACAAAATAAACGTCATTCACTCTCAAATTCCCGGCTTTGCCAATCACGTGCTCCCGAACAGAGATGCAATGAACCAGCTCTTGCTAAATACAGGCTTCGCTGGTGTTGAGATATACGATGGCAGCGACAGCTACCTTGCCGCTGCCATGCGCCCCTAGCCCACCAGTATCTTCAATGCCTCGTCTTTATAGGCGTCCATGAGATAGGGGATGCCGGTGACCTTAGCGCATTCCTCGGTCAGAGACATAAGCTCACGGCGGGTGATGGCCGGCAAGCTAAAGCACCTGGCGCCAGCCATAATCTGCTGCAATCCGACCCTGATTTTGTCGGCATAGCTGTAAACACCGATGGCGCCCAACGGTATTTTCTTAATATCTTTGGCGCCGACGATGTTCTTCACATCCTCGTAGCAGACGAAAATCTCCTCTGGCGTGTTGCCGAACTGGCTCACCGTGTTGGGCAATTTGCCGTCTCCCATCCACGCCTGGATGTTCTTGCCCACCATGCCCGGTATCATCAGGGCACGGCCCATGCAAACGGCTTTGGCGAACGGCGCGCCCAACGCCAGCGCCTTGAACACACCGTCCTCGCTGCTGAAACCACCGGCGAAGGCGATGTCTGGCGGCCTCTGTCCCTTATCAGACAGCTTCTGGCAAAACTCGCAGGCAGCGGCGTGGAGATAGAGACTGGGGATGCCCCACTCCTCCATCATTCTCCAGGGACTCATGCCCGTGCCGCCGGAGGCGCCGTCTATGGTGAGCAGGTCTACTTTAGCCCTGGAGCCCCACTTGATGGCCATGGCCAGCTCGCGCAGACTGTAGGCACCGGTCTTCAGGGTGATGCGCTTGAAACCCAGGTCTCTGAGCCGCTTTACCTCAGCATAGAAGCCGTCCTCGTCGATAAAGCCCAGGCGGCTGTGCCGTTCAAACTCTTTTAGCGCGCCTTCCTTGAAGGCCGCATGGTTAATAGGGTTGGAGGGGTCAGGGGTTACGATGTAGCCGCGCTTCTGCAGCTCTATGGCACGCTCCAGGCTGTTGACCTTAATCTCGCCACCGATACACTTAGCGCCCTGTCCCCATTTCAACTCGATGGTCTCAATGCCGTGCTTCTTGCGGATATATTCAGCCACGCCCAGTCTGGTATCTTCTACGTTCATCTGCACCAGTATCTCGCCGTAGCCCTGGTGATAGCGGCGATAAATCTCGATGCGGCGGTCCATATCAGGCGCTGAGGTGACCTTGCCCTTGGAATCGCGCTGAAGTTGCGGGTCAATGCCGCAGACGTTCTCGCCGCAGACCAGCGTGATGCCGCTGATGGCAGCGCCCACGGCGAAATGCTCCCAGTTCTTGCGGGCGATTTCAGTCGAGCCCAGGGCGCCGGTGAAGATGGGCGCCTTCATCTTGACCTTGATGTCCCAGCCGTACTCAGTTTCGGTGTTCACCGACGGGAAGGTGGCGGTATCCGGGTCTCCTTTTATGCCAGGTGGCAGCCCCCTGGCTCCCAGCGCATAGCCCTGGATGTTGAGATGGGAATAATCAACAGGGTACTCCTTGTCACCGCCAGCCGTTATTTCGCCGAATGGCCCTGGGTATATCAGCTCCCGGCCGCGAAAGCTAGCTTTAAACACCTCGCAGTTGCCAGTGCACCCATCGAGACAGCGGGAGCACAGACCGCTCATGGGCACTACACTACGGGAGCGGTTGGCAGTCCTGGTGGCATCGTTTGCGTTTGGACGTTGCAGATTCATGTCAAAAACTCCTTTAATATTTTTAGCTTTTAGCCTTTAACTTTTGACTTATAGCCTCACCTTTATCCCCTTCTCTTTGAGATATTTCTTGGCTTCAGGTATAGATATCTCACCGAAGTGGAAGATGGAAGCTGCCAGCACTGCCGAAGCCTTGCCGATGACTATCCCTTCGTAGAGGTGTTCCAGCGTGCCAGCGCCGCCCGAGGCGGTGACCGGTATCTTGACTGCCTCAGCCACGGCTTTTGTCATCTCCAGGTCATAGCCAGCCTTGGTGCCATCGGCGTCCTTGCTGGTGAGCAGAATCTCAGCAGCACCCAGCTTCTCCACTTCCTTAGCCCATTTCACAATATCGATGCCGGTGCCTTCCTCACCGCTCTTGACCACCACTTCCAATCTCGGTTTGCCACTGCCCGGTGGGTTCTTTTTGCCATCTATGGCAATCACCAGCTTGTTCTTACCGAATTTCTTTACCGCTGCGGTAATCAGCTTGGGATTCTTCACTGCGGCGGTGTTGATGGACACCTTGTCCACGCCCAGCTTGAACAGGTCTTCCATGTCCTCCAAGTTTCTTATGCCTCCGCCAACCGCAAAGGGAACAGTGGCTTTCTCAGCCACTTTCTTCACCCATTCCAACCTGGTCTTGCGATTTTCCACCGTGGCCATGATGTCCAGGAAGACCAGCTCGTCGGCCCCCTGGCGGCAGTAGGCCTCCGCCGCTTCGACCGGGTCTCGGGCATCTCTTAGATTGACGAACTGGACGCCCTTGACCACCCTCCCATCCTTGACATCAAGGCAAGGGATGACTTTGATTTCTTTCATGTTACAACTCCCATATTCTTGTTAGTTTTTTATAGTCCATCACGGTGCTCATGCCGTGATTTTGAGCTTCAATGCCCGCTTCCTCGGCAGCCGCTACCGGGTTCAGACCGCCGACGAGGACCATGCCAATTCGATTGAGCTCCACCGGGATTTCGCACACAGGCTCGCTGGTATTTCCCATCACCAGCAATCCTCCCAGGCCTATCTGGTTCAACCTGCCAGTCACCCTCTCCACTATGGAACGGCAGGCGGCCGGTATTTCGCGGAAGTTAGCCAGTATTTTCCCGTTCCCATCCTCGGCAGCGCCTATCACCGAGGTCATCTTGGCCCTGATGAAGACTTCTGAAGGGTCGAGGGAAGAGCCTGCGTAATTTATCAGTTCCACAAACCGTAGCGGCTTGCGGTTGCGAATTTGTAATATGCCGCCGAAGCGTGAGTCTATGGGTACGCCAGCTTTGAGTAACGTGCCGTTTAGCACGATACTGCATACGGTGGCCAGGCCTACGTGTCCTTCAGGGACGGTCAACTCTCCGAGCTGCTGTCCTTCCTGCGCTACTGCCACCCTTTCGCTAACA
>VGOF01000076.1 GCA_016875975.1 Chloroflexota bacterium
CCTCCCGGTATTCGATAACGTTTTTGCTGATATCGGCGATGAGCAAAGCATCGAGCAGACCCTTTCCAGCTTTAGCTGGCATGTGGGGAATGTGGTGCGTGTCATCAATGGTGCCAGCAAAAAGAGCCTGGTGCTTCTGGATGAGCTGGGCACTAGCACCGACCCTGAGGAAGGCTCGGCCCTAGCGCGCTCTGTCTTGCTTCATTTCTTATCTCGCGGTACCTTGACTGTGGCCACCACACACTACGGCGCCTTGAAAGCCTTTGCCCATGCTACTCGTGGGATGCAGAATGCATCTTTTGATTTTGACCCTGTTACGCTTTCACCTACCTATCGTCTTACCGTGGGGATACCTGGAGGCAGCAATGCGTTGGCTACAGCTTCCAGGTTAGGCGTGCCGGCCGAGATTGTGGACCAGGCCAGAGGCATGCTTTCAAGGGGCAACCAGGAATTGGAGTCTCTGCTGACTGACCTGGTGAAGGAAAAGCGGCTGGTGGAGGATTTGCGCCAGACTCTGGAAAGAGACAAAACTGAATTGGAAGTGCGGAAGAGTGAGCTATTGAAGGAGCTGCAGAAGTTGAGGGCCGAAGGACAGAGGATGGCCAGAGAGACGAAGGACGATATTCTGCTGGAGGCGGCGAAGTTGCAGAAGGAAATTCGCCAGGCGCAATCTGAGCTAGCGGCGAAGAGGTCGAAAGACAGCATCGAGCGGGCCAAGAAAGCGGTAGCTGTGACACAGCAAGAGCTGAAGAGTGAGGTTTGGAAGGCCAAGGTGGTTGAAGGGGAAGAGCAAGCGGCCGCTGAAGGTGACATATCTGTAGGGGATATGGTCTGGGTCAGAGATGCTGATATTGAGGCTAAGGTGCTGTTGGTGTCACATGAGACTGGTCAAGTCGAAGTGCAGGCAGGTCGCACCAGGTTGAGTTTGAGCCTGGAGAGTGTGTCGAGAGCAGAGCCTGCGGTCGATGCCTCGAGGCGGTTTGTGCCGGTGCGGCGGAGGCTGAGTGGCAGGATAGTCAAGGAAGAGTTGGATTTGCGGGGCAAACGGGCTGACGAGGTGGAGCCGCTGCTCGATAGATATTTGAATGATGCCTATCTGTCCAGCCTGAGCCAGGTGTGTATTATACATGGAGTGGGAACGGGGACCGTTCGGGATATTGTCAGGGAGGCTTTATCCTCCCATTCACTGGTCAGGTCGTTTCGTCCCGGGGGCCAGAAAAAGGGTGGTGACGGTGTGACCGTGGTCGAGATGTAGCTCATTTCTGTCTTTTTTTATCTATATTGCCATGCTTGTTTCAAAGCGTTTTTCAGTCCGTCGTACCAGGATGCTGGCGTTGCTTGCTGAGCTAGATGTTGAGAGGGGGCCGGCAAGGTCGCTGTATTTACCGTCGGCGCTGAGGTCAGAGGAGATGGAGGGGATGTTGGGTGAGGTGGTGGGGTCTGAAATCAACCCTGTCGAGGTGATTAATGTTGTCTCCGGTTCAGCTACTGGTGGGGTGCTGTTCTGGGGGTTGGCCAGGAGGTTGTTGGTATTGCCTCCGTTTCCTGTCAGGGAGAAGTACCTGGCCTTTGGTTATGATGTGGAGACGCTGCGGTCGCTGCTGCAGACGGATTTCACAATAGCCCTGATACTGGTGCGGATGGGGACTTTTGCTATAGGGATTTGCCAGGGAGAGAAGCTTGTGTTGAGCAAGGTGGGCACGGGGCTGGTTCATGCCAGGCATAAGAAGGGGGGGTCATCGCAGCGACGCTTTCAGAGGCGGCAAGATAGGGAAGTGGACGTATTCATAGAGAGAGTGTGCGGGCATGTGAGGGAACGGCTTGAGCCGCGAGAGAAGGGGATAGACTATCTGGTCTATGGTGGGGGGTGGGAAGCAATACGCTTGTTGCAGAAAGAGTGTCGATTTTTACATCAGTTTGAAAATCGTTTGTTGTCACCAATGCTGTATATACCACCACCGCGCCGAGTTGTGTTGGAGGCGGCGGTGAGGCGTGTTTGGTCCAGTCAAGTTATCGAGTGGCGAACGATATAAGGCAACAGGCGATGTAGATGCGAGTTACAAGATACAAGAATCCCTTGAGCCGAAAGCGGCATTGAGATCCCTCGTTGCACTCAGGGCTTTGGCTGTGGTTGCCACGCTTGCTCGCAATTTAGTAGTATGGTGAACAAAATGGGCGATGTGATCTAAAACTGCATGAAATAAGCCCGTTGTTAAGCTTTTTGGTGGGGCGATGGTATAATGCTATTGAGCGACATCGTGTAATCAGAGGCTGACATGGTACAGGGCGCCACCTCGGATACCGAGAAAAAAATCGTATCTATTCTTAAGGTTCTTAGCGAATTTTCTGAGCCTCTGGGTTCCATCACGATTGCACGTGAGTTGGAGAATCGGGGAGTTTTCCTGAGCGAGAGGGCAGTCAGGCATTATCTCAGGATTGCTGACGAGCGAGGTTATACTGAGCCTAAGGGGCGTGATGGCCGTATGGTTACTCCACGGGGGGTGGATGAGTTGAGGGTGGCGTTGGCACCTGACCAGCTAAGTTTTATCCTGGAAAAGCTGGAGCTATTAGCCTTTCGCACCACGTTTGATCCAAAGAAACGGGCAGGGCAGTTACCTATAAATACGTCCCTGTTCGACAAGTACGATTTCCCTAGGGCACTGGAGGCCATGAAGGATGCATTTCAGGCGGGATTGTGTGTGAGTCATCTTGTGGCCACGTCATCAGAGGGGGGGAAGCTTGGTGATGTGATAGTGCCCAAGGGGAAGGTGGGTTTAGCCACTGTTTGTGGTGCTACTGTGAACGGGGTATTGCTTAAACGTGGTGTTCCCATGGAGTCAAAATTTGGTGCGGTGATGGAGATAGAGAATTCAAGGCCGAAACGTTTTGTAGCCATAATTAACTATGGGGGTACCTCTCTAGACCCTTCTGAGCAATACATTCGTGCTGGCATGACGAGCGTGGCCAAGGCAGCTAGAAGCGGAAGTGGCAGGATATTGGCCAATTTCAGGGAGATACCCGCTTTGTCCAGGTCAATAGTGGAGGAGGCTATTGCTGACCTTAAAGCGGCTGGTGTGGCTGGTGTTTACGTGCTGGGTAGTGTCAGTGAATCAGTGTGCCAAATAGCAGTTAGCGTGAACAGGGTGGGGATGGTTCTTTTAGGTGGGTTGAACCCAGTGGCTGCGGCGGTGGAGTCTGGCATTGCGGCGGAGAACGTGGCTGAGAGCGGTATGCTAGATTTTGAGCAACTGGTGAGCTTTTGGAATCTCAAAGCCTGAACCCGTAGTGTTTCTGGTTTCAGTTAACCTGCTTGCCAGCCAAGTCTATGTAGTCTCCAATAGCTTCAGGTTATTATCTCCAAGCATGTTGCCTATTTCCTGTGCTAGCTCAGGGCAGTAGTTGCTTTTTTGTGGCAATGCCAAACTAGTGGTTTCTTCAGGGGTGACTATGATGAGCTGGACAGTGTCATTACCTGGGTAGCGGCTGAGGGCATCCTTCACTTGCGACAAGAGCTTCAGGTCTTCGTTGGTACTGTCTGTTTGATTCATGGTAATCAATAATTTGCGTCGTACTGGGGGTTTGGGTGGCGGTTTAGGTTGAGCTTGTGGCCGGGGCTGAGTTCTAACCTCGGCTGGTGTCTCTTCTGGTTTGTATTGTCTTGCTCGATAGCAGTTGATGGTTACACGGTCGTCTCTCGTCTTCACGGCGCCTTCCACCACAACGATTTCTCCTTCTTGCCAGACTTCCTTGGTCTGATTATAGGCATCTGTCCATACGGTGACCTCTATGTTGCCCTGTAGGTCTTCGAGTGTAGCAATGAGGAATGGTCGTTTATCCCTGGTATAGAGCTGGCGCATGGTGCTGACCATTCCGGCGATTACCACATTTTCTCCCACCATGTTGGCATCGATGTCGCCGCATAAGGCGGTGGTAGCGTTTGACAGCTTTGAAGCCATTCCAACCAGGGGATGTTCTGAGAAATAGACGCCCAGCAATTCTCTCTCCCAACCCAGTTTTTCTTTCAATGTGGTATCGAAGTTTTCTAGTTGGAGGTTGGGGAGTGGTAGTGGTGCCTTGTCTCCCCAAAAATCGAACATGGATGCTTGTCCCGATTCTCTCATTCTTTGCTCTCGTTGGGCTGTGGATATGATTCGGTCTATTGCCTGTAGCAGCGCTCCTCGTGGCCCCAAAGAATCGAAGGCGCCGGCTTTGATAAGGCTTTCTATAACCTTCTTGTTGACATTGCGCAGGTCGGCGCGCCGGCAAAAATCTTCAATGGTCTTGAATGTGCCACTTTGTTTGCGTGCTACGATGACTGGCTCGATTGCTCCGTGACCCACATTTTTGATTGCGGTGAGGCTGAATCTTATGCCTTTCTTCCCATCCAATTCCTCGGTGACGAACTGTGCCTGGCTCTTGTTGATATCGGGTGGCAGAACGGTGATGCCTAGGCGACGGCATTCGGCGATACCTGAGGCTAGCCTGTCCGAATGGCCGACGTAAGTATTCAAGAAAGCGGTCATGTATTCCACGGGATAGTTGGCTTTGAGGTAGGCAGTCTCATATGCTATCAGAGCGTAGCTTACGCTGTGGGCCTTGTTGAAGGCGTAACCGGCGAAAGGCTCGATGAGGTCAAAGATTTGAGTGGCCAACTCGGCAGTGAGTCCTCTCTTTTTGGCGCCTTCGACGAAGTTCTGTCGCTCTTTCCTCATCACCTCCGGGATTTTCTTACCCATGGCTTTACGCAGGATGTCAGCCTGTCCCAGACTATATCCAGCCAGGGCTTGAACAATTAGTAGCACCTGGTCCTGATACACAATGACACCATATGTCTCTTTCAATATTTCTTCTACAGCCGGATGTGGATAACGTATAGGCTCATGGCCATGTTTGGCCTTAATGAAAGTTGGTATTTGCTCCATAGGGCCAGGTCGATAAAGGGCTACCATGGCTGCCACATCGGTAAAATTTGTTGGTTTGAGTTCCTTGATGTAGCGGCGCATCCCAGCGCCTTCCAACTGAAAGATTCCACCTGTCTCGCCGGAAGCCAACAGCTCGAAGGTTTTGCGGTCGTTAAGAGGCACGTGTTGTAAGTCCAGGCGTACGTTTCGCTCTGTGGCGATGATTTCTCTGGCTTTAGCTAGAAGCGCAAGATTGGCGAGACCGAGGAAGTCCAGTTTCAGCAGACCGAGCTTGGCAATATCGTCCATAGCGAACTGAGTTGTTGGTGTAGCTTGTTCACTGTCTTTGCCGGAGCGTTGCAGTGGCACATGTTTGGTCAAGAGTTCTCTAGAGATAACAACGCCTGCAGCGTGCGTGCTGGCATGGCGAGATATTCCCTCTAGCTTTTTGGAAGTGTCGATTAGATTGCGGACAACTTCGTCCTGTTCATATAAATCGGAAAGTTCCTTGGTTTCGGCCAGGGACTGGTCTAACGTTATGTTCGGCCTCATCGGCACCAGTCTGGCTACTCTGTCTACATCGCTGTAGCTCATACCTAATGCCCTGCCCACGTCTCTGAGGGCGGCTCTAGCACCCAGCGTGCCGAAGGTGATAATCTGGGCTACGTGGTCCGCACCGTATTTTTGCGTGACATAGGCTATCAGCTCATCGCGCCGGTCATCCTGAAAATCCATGTCGATGTCTGGTGGCTCACGGCGTTCTACGTTCAGGAACCGCTCAAAGACAAGTCTGTTTTCCACGGGATCGATGTTGGTGATTCCGAGGCAATGGAGGGCCAAGCTGGCAGCAGCGCTGCCGCGAACACCGAACAGAATGTTCTGGTTCTTGGTGAAAGAAATCAGGTCGGCAACGACGAGGAAGTAATCAGCGAACTCGGTCTTCTTGATTACTTCTAACTCATAGGCAAGCCTGTCTTTTAATTCACCAGTGGGAGAAGGATAGCGCTGCTCGAAGCCTTTCCAACAAAGCTCTGCCAGGTATTCGTCCGCTGACTTCCCCGGCGGCAAATCTACCTGGGGGAGGTTGAGTTTGCCGAACTCCAACTGCAGTCTGCAAATGTCGGCGATTTTCTCGGTGTTCTCAATTGCCTGGGGTAGGTCAGCGAAGAGCTCTGCCATTTCCTCTGGGCTCTTGAGGTAAAAGGAGTCGCCTGCTAGTTTTAGTCTTTTGTCATCAAGGACTGATGTATTGGTCTGGATGCATAGCAGTATTTCGTGTATGGATGCGTCTCCCCTGTTCGCATAGTGCACATCGTTGGTGGCAACTACCGGGATGTCAAATTTTGCAGATAATTCGAGAAGCCCTTGGTTGATGCGTTCTAGTTCGGGTATAGGATGGCGCTGAATTTCTAAGTAGTAGTCAGTGAAATTCTCTCTGTGCCATAAGGCTGCTTTTTCAGCGTCGCCAATCCTGCCTTCGAGGATAAGACGGGGTATTTGTCCTTGAGCGCAGCCAGAGAGCAGGACAAGCCCTTCGCAGTGTTTGATGAGCAGGTCATGGTCTATTCTGGGTTTATAGTAGAACCCCTCCAGGTGGGCCTTGGTAGTCAACTGCAGAAGATTTCGATAACCTTGCAGATTTTTTGCCAGGATGGTCAGATGGTAGGCATTTTTCTCGCTTGGGTTTCGGCTGAAGCGGCTGGTTTCGGCCAGGTACATCTCGCAACCGATGATGGGTTTCATGCCTGCCTCTTTGGCCGTCGAATAAAAATTGATGACGCCGTGCATATTGCCGTGGTCGGTGATGGCGAGGGTGTTCATTCCCAGGTCTCTGGCCTTGGCGAGCAGTTGAAGGATGCGGCAGAGTCCGTCAAGTAAGCTAAACTCGGTATGGACATGCAGATGGGTGAACATCTGGGCTTTTTTAGAAGGGAGATTGGTTGCCAGATTATAGCACAAAACCCTTGCCGCCTAGTATTCGGCAGCGTCGCTGGCTGAGGTAATTGACAATAGCAGGCTGGCCTACTATTATCGGGCCAGATTTCGGAGTCGCGAGATGAAGGTTGTGCGTAGTATGGTCTTCTGGCTGTTCGTATTTTGTTTGCCTGTGTTGATTGTCACTAACATTATCCGTTGGGCGGTTAGCGAAATAAGGCTTTATGAGTATGGTTTCGAAAAATACCGGATAGACGAAGTTACCGGCATAGATGTTCTGCAATTAAGGGAAGTGGCACAGCGTCTGATTGATTAC
>VGOF01000077.1 GCA_016875975.1 Chloroflexota bacterium
AATTCCTTTCTGAAGCCCCTTGCCTTTTTCTGCAGTGGCCAATTCGTCGATAAGGGCTTGTGGGACAAGTATCCCGGGGACGTTGTCATTCATGTATTTAGCCATCCTGGCTGAAGACAGGACTATGATGCCCGCCAGGATTTTGGCATTGAATTGTGAAGCGTACTGCATGAACCTACGGAGGCTGGCCAGGTCGAAGATGCCCTGGGTTTGGAAGAATTGCGCACCGGCTGCCACTTTCTTATCGAATTTGACCAATTGCGGTTCGATGACATCAGCCTCGGGGTGGACCGAGGCGCCGATGCAGAATTTGGGAGCGCCTTTTAGCTCGTTGCCGGCAGCGTCTGTTCCCGATTCCATGGTCTTTATAAGTTTCATCAGTTGGACGGAATCTATGTCGAACACGGGTTTCACTTCTTTATGGTCACCGACGTCGACGGAATCTCCGGTGAGGCAGAGGACGTTTCTAATGCCCCTGGAGTAGGCGAAGAGGAGGTCAGCCTGTAATGCCATGCGGTTGCGGTCACGGCAGGTTACCTGGAGGACGGGTTCCCCCCCATGTTCCTTGACGATGAGACAGCCGCCCAAAGACGGGAAACGCATTACTGAGCTCTGGTGGTCTGTGACGTTGATGGCGTCAACCTTGTCCTTGAGCAGGTCTATGTGGTGAACCATCTCTGAGATGTCGGTCCCCTTTGGTGGCCCGACCTCGGTTGTCACCACGAATTGGCCGGAATTCAGCTTTTCCTGTAACAAAGATTCAGCCATTGCTCTCTCCTGCGGTTGCACCGACTTTGCTGACTATTCTTTTTGGTCTTGGGACTGCCCGGTAATTTCTGGGGGGATAGAATCGTCTCATCTTGTCCAGTTGTTGTAGCCTTTCTAGTCGCCGGTAGATAAGGACCCAGGCGCAGTCCATGTCTTTGCTTACCTCGCATTTGCCGTTTTTGGTGCCGGCGCAAGGGCCATTGAGTATCCCCTTGGCGCATCTGGTGATGGGGCAGATGCCAGCAGTTTCCTCCAACCTGCAATCCCCACAGCCGGCACACCGCTCATCCCAGACTCCCAGCTCTTTAGCCATGCCCATAAAAGAGGTATTGACGCCGGGGAACACTGGCATGTCAGGGAACCGTTCGGCTATAGCCTGGACTCCGATGCCACAGCCCAGTGAAAGGACGGCGTCAATTTCACCAATCTTGTCTGCGATGAGGTCTATGAATTCGGGGTCGCACTGTCTTTTCACGGTATGTTCGGAAAAGGAATGTAGGCTGTCTCCGCCTTTGGCTTGTGCCAGGCGGAGAGCGCTATGGAGGAAAGATACTTCACGCTCGCCACCTGCGTCGCAGACGGTCATGCATGTGCCACAGCCTACGATTAAGACCCTCTGGTAAGGCGTAATCATTCGCCTTATCTCTTCCAGTGATTTTTGTTCAGCGACTATCAACTTGTTACCTCCTTACTTCCTGCATCATTGTCGAAGACAGGTAGAGTTTTCCTACCTGGGCGATGAACTCGTCAAGCTCCTTTCCGGGGTCTTGCTCAGCTTTGAGGACGAAGGCTTGTAGGCGTTCAGTCTCCAGGCCAATTTGAGCCAGTGTCTTTCTAACCTTGGCAACTCGCTGTTGGATGGAGGCGGTGGTGTTTTCTCTGGCGCATTGGGTACCGCATCCTGCGATGAAGACCCCTTCTGCGCCCAATTCGAAGGCGCGCAGTATGTGGTCAGCTTCTACCTTGGCTATGCAAAGGACGGGCACGATCCAGATACCTGCCTTGGCTTCCCTCCACAGTGTTGCCAGTGCACCAGTGCCGAAGAGTCCGTACTGGCAGCAAAAGCCGACGATGAATGGCTTCAGTTTTTCCTCGGCTGCGGACCTGAGCGCATGGTCTAGCTCCTCAGCGATGTGTCTGCGGTCAAAGGGTTTTCTGAGGACTATGACCTTAGCCGGGCACTCTGCGACACATATTCCACAAGCCAGGCACTGGTCAGTGGGTATCTGGATGGTGCCGCTGGCATCCAGGCGTGGGACATGGTAAGGGCAGACTCTGAGGCAGGTCAGGCAAGATGCGCACCTGTCCTGGGAGGTGATTTCAGCACCTACACCGCATCTTAGGCATCTTCTTGCCTCGTTGACTGCGGCTGCCCAGTCGTAGGCAAGCTCTATAGGCTTGAAGTCGCTTGCTCTTGCTTCGCGGGAAAGAATGGGGGGTTCCAAGCGGCCGATTTTCCTTATCATTTCTACCGTCTCAGCCGATAGCTCGCCTCCCAGGGCTTTCCGCGTTTCCTTGCTGGCCAGAGGGTACCTGTGGCGGAGGTAATCGTCGATGCGCAAAGCTGCCAGTCTACCGGCGGCCAGAGCCTCGGTGACTGTAGCTGGCCCGGTAACAGCATCGCCTCCGGCGAAGATGCCGGGTCTGTTGGTGGTTAGCGTCACGGGGTCTACCTGGATGGTACTGCCCCTGCCTATACGGAGGCGAAAGTCCTGAGGAGTTTGTGGCGCCTGCCCGATGGCAGTGACCAATGATTCTACCTCGATGTTGAATTCGCTGTCCTTGATTGGCACAGGTTGGCGTCTGCCGCTGCTATCCGGCTCGCCAAGCTCCATCTTTATGCAGGTTATGCTTAGTTTCCCTTTCCGTCTTTCTATTCGGATGGGGGCTGCCAGGAACAGAATTTCAATACCTTCTTCCAGGGCCTGTTCTATCTCTGAGGGGTCTGCTGGCATTTCAGCGCGGCTACGGCGGTACAGGATGGTTACCTTTTGTGTACCCAGGCGAAGAGCTGTGCGGGCGGCGTCTATGGCTACATTACCTCCGCCGACCACTGCAGCCTTTTTCCCCAGAGCCGGCTTGAGGCCCAGGTTGACTTCTCGGAGAAAGGTAGCGCCATCTATTACTCCAGGCAAATCCTCGCCTTCGATTCCTAGCCTGAGGCTCTGATGTGCGCCAATGGTTATGAAGACGGCTTTGTAGCTCATTTCAAACAACAGGTCGAGGGAGACTACCCGTGTGTTGGTTCTGATTTCGATTCCCATCTGGGTTAGCCTTTGTGCCTCTGTGTCGAGCACTTCCCGGGGGAGGCGATACTGGGGGATACCTACCCTGAGCATGCCGCCGATTTCTGATTGGGCCTCGAAGATGGTTACAGGATAGCCCAACTTTCGCAGGTAATAAGCGCAGGCCATTCCTGCGGGACCGGAGCCTACGATGGCGACTTTCTCAACTTGTGTAGTCTCTGCCTCGGCGCGAATCATCCTATCGCCACCGAACTCCACGGCAAATCTCTTCAGGGCGCGGATAGCAACTGGTTGATCCACCTGACCTCGCCGGCAGGAACTCTCGCAGGCGTGGGTACAGACATAGGCACAAATGGAGGGGAATGGATTGCCTTCTCTTATCACCTGCAAGGCTTCCATGATTCTTCCCTGAGCAACTAGGTCAACGTATTCTCGTATATCCATGTGCAGAGGGCAGGCTACCTGGCAGGGTGGGATCAGGCTGTGGTCTGGAGAAGATATGGATGGCTTATTGTCCTGGTGCCTTTGGGTATTATCCAGAGTAGATGAATACATCAGTCCCCCTTTCAGCCACAAATAAGCGAGGTTCTACTTGCATAGTATGCGCGCTGTGTGAAAGAGGCAATAGGGAAGATATCTGAATCGAGGGGTGGAGTCCCTAGTATTTCTACTGGGATAACATGTGAATGGGATTAGGGAAACTACTGGTGACTGGATACCGGGTTATGGGGTTATGATGGATTTGCGGATAGCGAACCTTATGAGGTCTGTCTTGTTGTGGATGTTCAGCTTGTTCATCAAGCTGGCCTTGTACCACTCAACCGTCTTAGGGCTGACGACGAGCAGGTCAGCTATTTCCCTGGCTGTGTGCCCCTCAGCAACCAGTTTAAGGACTTCTCTTTCCCTGTCTGTCAGTTGCTGGTATGGGTCTCTATCCCCTTCCGGGGACTTCTGCTGGTACTCCTCAACCAGGGCGGCAGCGGCGGAAGGCGATAGGTAGGAATCTCCTTTGTGGACTGCCTGGATGGCTGAGGCAAGCTCGGAGAATGCGGCCATTTTGGTAACGAATCCCCGGGCGCCTGCTTCTATGATGGGGATAACGTAGTCGCTATCGTCGTACTGTGTGAGGGCCAGCACCTTCGTTCTGGGGAATTGTTTGCGTATCCTGCGGGTTGCCTCCAATCCGCCCATGACTGGCATTGCCAGGTCCATGAGCACTACGTCTGGGTCGAGTTGCTCTACTTTTTGCAGGGCTTCTTTGCCGTTTGTGGCCTCGCCAACTACTTCTATGTCAGCAACCAACTGAAGCAAGGTGCGAATTCCATCGCGCACCAGCGTATGGTCATCAGCTATTAGTACCCTGATCTTTCTCATCTATGGTGTCTCTTGGTATGGGGATATTGACCGTGACTTTAGTTCCCTGGCCTGGGCGTGAATTCACTTTGCAGTTGCCTCCTACGAGTTTTACCCTCTCTTTGATGGTGAACAGTCCCGCACCACGGCCGCTGGGGGCTACCCGTGTGAGTTTACTGACATCGAAGCCTTTGCCGTCATCCGTAATCTGCAATACACATTTGTCAGCGTTGCACTCCAGTTTGATGGAGGTGTTCTTTGCCTCTGAGTGCTTCATGATGTTGCCGATTAGGCCTTGAGCGACGCGGAAAAGGGTTACCTCGATTTCCGGTGCGAAACGTTTGTCCGTGCCTGTGAACTCAGCAGCTATGTTGATGCCACGGGCATGAAGGGTATCCTTGGCGTAGCGGTGGATTGCTGTGGGCATTCCTAGCTCATCCAATAGTGTGGGGCGCAGCTCTTTCATAAGTTTAACTATCTCACTGCCGGTGTGGACTGTATGGGCATGAATTGCCCTGAGCCTTCCCATGAGGTCGGCATCGGCAATGCCCTTCATTTCCATAAGCTCTATGATGGCCTGGAGGCTGAGCGTCAAGCTGGTGATGGCCTGGCTGGTCTCGTCGTGTAGCTCTCGTGCAATTCTCTTTCGCTCATCTTCTTGTGCGGTCAAGGCGTGCTGCAGGAGTGTCTGGTATCTTTTAGCTGCGTTCGCCAACCTGTGGTACAGCTTTGCCTGCTCGATAGCGGCACCAATCTGGCAGCCCATCGAATTCAGGAGGTACAGGTCGTCTTCGCTGAAATGTCCGGGCACATGGCTGGCCATGTTCATGACACCTACCACCTTCTCCTTCGCTTTTAAGGGTACGCTGGCAAAGCCTTTTAGGCCTTCTGTGCTGACGAGGTCTGAGAGGGCGACGTGCGGGTCCCTGGAGATATCTTCAAGCAGCACAGGCTCGCCTGTCTTTGCTACCCTGCCGGCTATTCCTTGACCTATGGGCATTTTCATCTGTTGGGTGTACTTCGGGGATAGGCCGCGAGAGACGCTATAGTGTAGCTTCTGGCTGTCTTCGTCGAGCAGCAAGATGCCCCCGATTTCGCCGTTGACGGCCTCCAGGGCGATATCGAGGCATACGTTGAGGATAGCGTCCAGGTTTCGCAGCCCGCTGGTGGCGTTGGAAATGCGGCTCAGTGCGTGGAGATGGTGGTGGCGTCTAAAGACCTCTTGCTCCATCTTCCTCTCTGCGCTGACGTCTCTCCTGGTCTCAACAATGGCACAGACATTGCCCTCATGGTCCTTGAGCGGATACATGGTGATTCTCGAGTATTCGGCGGTGGCGTCAGCGTTAGCGGGGTGCCTCGGGTGAACGATGACCACAGGCTTGGTTATTTGGGGAGTCTTGGTCAGGGGGCATGTCCATAGCGGTGGGCCGCAGGGGCTGTTGCGGTTTTCGAATAATTGGTAGCAGTGTTTGTCGTCTGTTATGTTTTCTGGGTTGCCCAAGGTGCGGCTTGCCGCTGCGTTGGAGAACTTGACGTGGAAGTCCCTATCTACAATGAAAATCTCGTCTTCCAGGCCGTCTGTTACGTCTTGCAGGTTGAAATCCAGCGGCTGTCCGCTGGTAGTTGGTCTGGCTTTAGTTTGTCTTTCCCCCATTTGTTTATCCCCCCCACTACATAAAATAGAGCTATAGCAGTGGTTTGTCAAGGGGGGTGATGGGGGCTAGCCTTCGGCTGTGTAGTTCTGCTCGGTAGCCTGCCTGTCCATGTCTAGAGTATAGACACGTTCCAGCGGTATCAGGACTTCGTCATCTGTCTTGCGCAAGTCCACGGCTTTGATGTAGCGGCGGCATTTCTCGCAGACGTAGAGCCGGTAGAAGCCTTTGTCATCGGTGAAGAAGGCCAGGCTTTTATGCTCCTGGTTGTCGCAGTAGGGACAGGCCAGGCGGTAGAAGTACCAGTGGGCATCGCAACGGGAACATACTAACCAGCGTTCCCCGTATTCTTTTTCAAGGTAGGCGAAGTCTGGGCTGCCTCCACAGACGGGGCAGTATCGCTGATGCCACGTATCCTTTTCTGCTAGAGGCAGAAGCTCATTGGCATAGGCGACCAGCCAGGGATACAAGGAAGCTTGAATCACACTTCCGGTAGTGGCGCTTAGTTTGGTCTTTTTTGCTTTGCCCTTCTGCGGTATTGTGCCGCTTCCGAACCAGTCCTGTGTGGCTTCTTTCAGAGTATCGAGTCCAACTGCAATGCTGTCTAGCTCCTCGATTTCTCCAGGTGTTGGCTTGAGGTATTCCTTTGCCAGTTCCGATATTTGGCTGAACAGAGCCTGAAGCTCTGTCCATTCCACTTCCATTTCGTGGAAGGTGAGCATAGGCTTGTTTTGGGCCAGACGCTGAGAGGCCTTTTCCTTCAGCTTGGGCAGGCTGGAAGATATGTTGGGTTTGACTTTGCTCTGTGCAGAGATGACCTGGCGAAATAGCTCTAAATGACCTGGCAGAGGCTCTGAGGCCTCTGCCAGTCTGCTTAGTATCTTTTCTACGACTTCTTGGGTAGTGATATCAGGCCTGTTAAGGGTCACTTCTTGGCTATTTCCTTATACCACTTGCCGTGATGTGACTTGGCATAGTCAGTGGTTACAGTACCATCGACCATAGAGCTGAAGGAGCCGCCATGCGTGCGCATCAGCGGATGAATGACGC